>JBDTZX010000154.1:0-3338 GCA_040004895.1 Rhodanobacter sp.
GGGCGCATTCGTTCCAGCGCCGGCACCGGCGGAAGCACCCGCGCCCGTCGAACCTTCCAGACGTCCGAGACGGGAGTCGATGTCGGTGTACTGCGCCTTGTTCTTGTCGTCGAGTGCCTGCAGCTGATGCTGCAATTCCTCGATCTGACCCTGCAACTGCTGCACCTGCGCCTGCAGTTGCTGCATCTGGTTGACCATGCCGATACCGGACTGGTCCTTGTTCTGTGCCTGCTGCTCCAGCCGCGTGACGCGGTCGGCGAGACTCAGCCGCGAGTCCTGCGCGAAGACTGGAAACGCGAACAGCATGGCGGACGCGATCGCGCCCGCCATGCTGCACCTGGCTGCAAAGCTGTTAGCCAGTCGCTTCATCATTACTGCGCCGTGTAGACGATCTCGACGCGACGGTTCTTGCCCCAGCAATCCTCATTGTGCTCGCGGCACACCGGCTTCTCTTTGCCGTAGCTGATCACTTCGAGCTGGCTGGCCGAACCACCGGCTGCCTGCAGCGCGCTGGAAACAGCATTGCCACGACGCTCGCCGAGGCCCAGGTTGTACTCGCGGGTGCCGCGCTCGTCGGTGTTGCCTTCGAGACGGATGTGCGAGGTCGGGCGATCCTGCAGGTACTTGGCGTGGCACGCCATGATCTGCTGGAACTCCGGCTTGATTTCGGTCTTGTCGAAATCGAAGTACACGACGCGCTGACGCAGGCAGGCATCGGTATCGAGATCGCCAGGGGTGTACTTGCCATCAGTGGCAGGAGCCTGGGTCTGGGTGTTCTGCTCAGGAGCCATCGGCTCCTGCGGCTTGACCTGCTTCTTCTGGCAGGCGGCCGCGCCCACGCAGAGCAGGGCGACCAGGGCGATGCGAACGGTCTTATTCATGGTGACGTTCCTTACGAGTTGAGTTCCGACAAACGATGACGATCAGGGTAAAAGTGCGGCGACGCCGGTGGGCCGGCTGTTATTTGACAATTATAAGGGCCGGCTGCGCTTGATGCACGACCGACCCGACTGGGATGACGCGGCGAGGCATCACTCCGAATACCGAAACGCGCCAATGACGCTGCTCGGGCCCTGTCCCTGGGCAGAATGCTGCCGCACTTGCGTGCAGCAGCATGGATAAATCAATGCTCGCGGTATGGACCCCAGGCCGGTTCGCGCACATCGCCATCGGAAAGCACAAGGCGCTGGCGAACCAGACCGTCAGCCGATACGGCATACAGCACGCCGCGACGACCCTCGGTGGCGGCGTACAACAGCATGCTGGCGTTTGGCGCAAAACTCGGAGATTCGTCAATCGGGCCCGGCGAAATGGACTTCACCTGATCACCCAGACTGCGATCCATGATGACAATACGATACACGTTCCCGTTGGCCTGCACCATCGCGATCTGCTTGCCGTCGTAGCTGACCGAGGCGTCGAGGTTGCTCTGGCCCTGGAAACTGATCCGCTGCGCCGCCCCGCCGCTCGCCGAAACCTGGTAGATCTGCGGGCGGCCGGAACGGTCCGAGGTGAAGTAGATGCTCTGCCCGTCCGGAGCCCAGACCGGCTCGGTGTCGATCGAGAGGCTGTTGGTCAGGCGCGTCTCGTTGTGGCTGGCCAGGTCCAGCGTGAAGATCTCCAGGTTGCCGACATAGGACAGCGCCACCGCGAGCTTGCTTCCATCCGGTGACCACGCCGGGGCGCCGTTGATGCCCTTGGCATGGGATTCCACCAGCTGCCGCGAACCGGTGGTGATGTCCTGCACATAGATCGAGGAGTTGCCGCCTTCGAACGAGACATAGGCGATTTTCTTGCCGTCCGGCGACCACGACGGTGACAGCAGCGATTCCTTCGAGCGAGCCACCACCTGCGGGTTGTAGCCATCGGAGTCGGCCACCAGCAGCGAGTAGGTCGTGTTGTTGCCCAGCCCCACCGCAGTGATGTACGCGATGCGCGTCCAGAAGGCACCGCGCACGCCGGTGATCTTCTGATAGATGATGTCCGCGATCTGGTGCGCCACGTTGCGCAGATCCCCCGCAGGCGCGGGCGGCATCGCCTGCGACAGCAGGCTCTGCTGCTTGTTCACGTCCCACAGCTCGTACTCGACCTGGACCATGCCGTTGCCGGCATCCTTGATCCGGCCGACGGTGATGTAATCCTGCTTCAGCAGCCGCCAGGTCGCGAACTTGATGTCCGAACCCTGCGCCGGCGCTTCGACGATGTCGCTCTTGGCCAGCGAACGGAATTTGCCGGAACGGTTGAAATCGTTGCGGATCACGTCGGAGATGTCGGTGGACATCGGCGCCCCGCCCTGCTGGGCAAACGGCACGACGACGATCGGGATCGCGGTTTTCGTGCCACCGACAATCTGGACGTCCAGTGACTGGGCAGTGACCGGGCCGGCGAACAACGCCGTCAGGGCCAGCAGAACGATGGCGAGGCGTGAGCTGAATTTGCGCATGGGTTGGGTCATTGCGGCCTGAAGGTGAAAGTAAGTTCGCGTCTCCACACACTTTCGAAGCCCTTGTAGGGCAACGTCTTGGTGCGCAGCACGGCATTTTCGACCGAACGTCGTCCGGCTTCGTCGTACGGGCAGCTGGAGTCGACCGTGGCACTCATCACGTCGCCACCGGGTGATTGCACGATGTTCACCTTGCAGGACGCCGCAGCTATGTTATCCGGGCGCAGCCAGTTGGGCGTGACCGCATTCTGAATGGCCGCGGCATATTCCGAGCTGAGATCACTGGTCGCGCTGTTGTTGCCTGTCTGCACCTGAGCGGCATTCGGCAGATCCGGTTGCGCATTGTCCTGCGCGTTCTTCAAATCTTCCATCTGTTGTTTGGCCTGTTTGGCCTTGCTGTCAAGGGTCTTGGTCTGGGCCGACGCCGCGTCCATCTTGGCGAACAGCTGGTCCAGCTTCTGCTTTTGTTCTTCCTTCTTCTTCGCCGCCTGGGCGTCGATTTCGGACTGGCGCTGGCGCTCTTTCTCTTCCTGCAACTGCTTGGCGTCATCGGCTTTTTGCGGCGCATCTTCGACCACGCGCTCCTGGTCCTTGACGTCAACCTGCTTCGGCGGCGGCGGCAATTGCTTTACCACCGGGGTCTCGACGTGCGGAACCGGCGGTGGCGTGGCCGGTGGTGGTGGCACGGTGTTCGGCACCGGCTTGACCTTGACGGATTTCGGCGGCGGACTGCCGGTGGGGCCGATCAGGGTCGCTTCGATGATCTGACCCTGCAGCTGCAGCGGCTTGGTGCAGGTGATCGGGTTCATCCATGCCGGCAGATGCAGCGCGTCGAAAACGCCCTCGTAGCTTGAACACGGCAGGATCGCGAGGAACAGAAACGCCACGATGCCGA
>JBDTZX010000263.1:0-3337 GCA_040004895.1 Rhodanobacter sp.
ATCTTCGATCGCGAGCGGGTTTTCATCGAGCGTCATTTGCTGCCGCTGCAGGCGCGGTTCCCGGGCCTGCGCATGGTGCTGGAACACATCACTACACGCGACGCGGTCGATTTCGTCAGCGGCGCGCCGGCCAATGTAGCGGCCACGATCACGGCGCATCACCTGTTGCTCAACCGCAATGCGTTGTTCGAGGGCGGCATCAATCCGCATCACTATTGCGCTCCGATTCTCAAGCGCGAGACACACCGAACCGCACTGCTGCACGCCGCCACGAGTGGCGATGCCCATTTCTTTCTGGGTACGGACAGCGCACCGCACATCCGCGAAGCGAAGGAGTCGGCCTGCGGCTGTGCCGGTGTCTACACGGCGCATGCGGCCATCGAATTCTATGCGGAAGCTTTTGAGCAGGCGGGCAGGCTGGATCGACTCGAAGCGTTTGCCAGCTTTCATGGTGCGGACTTCTATCGTCTGCCACGAAACAAGGATCGTATGGCGCTTGAGCGCACGTCATGGATGGTGCCGACCGAATACCCGCTGGCCACATCCACCTGCAGACCCATGCGCGCGGGCGAGCGGGTCGCGTGGTCGGTCGTGGATCCGGTTTCCGGCTGACCCGACGGCGTCGAAGCCGTCAACCGGATCAAGTGGCGAAGAGGCGTTTTCGCTGGTGCGTTCCGGTTGCGCCCTGGGATCGCGCATGTGCTCGTGATCGGCGATTTTCAACGCTGTCCGGACAAGTCCCGATGACGTTCGCTGCGTTCGATACGGGCTGATCCACGCAGGTTTTTACGTGCTACCGTAGCTGGGCGAAGGTGGCCTGCCATGGGCCTTCGCGGGATACCGGTGAGTGCATGCACGCCGGATTTGCGAGTTTACCGGCCAGGAATGCCTTCGTTGCGGTCCGGAGCCCGGTACGCCATGACGCAGATTTCCGCGACGCCCGCTTTGCGCTATCGCGCCTTCATCAGTTACAGCCACCGGGACAGGGCCTGGGCCGACTGGCTGCACAAGGCATTGGAAACCTATGCGGTGCCGAAGCGGCTGGCCGGCCAGATCACCGCGGCTGGCGTGATTCCGCGGCGGCTCGTGCCGATCTTCCGCGACCGCGACGAGCTGGCCAGTGCCACCGACCTCAACCAGCAGGTCAATCAGGCGCTGGAACAATCGGCAAACCTGATCGTGATCTGCTCGCCGCGTTCGGCGGCATCCCGTTGGGTCAACGAGGAGGTGCTGGCGTTCAAGCGTCTGGGTCGCGGCGATCGGGTGTTCTGCCTTATCGTCGACGGTGAACCCGGCGCCAGCGAGCTGCCCGGTCGCGAAGGAGAGGAGTGTTTCGCACCGGCGCTGCGCCACCAACAGGTTGCCGACGGTACTCTCGGCTCGGTTCGCAGTGAGCCGATCGCGGCCGATGCACGACCCGGTAAAGACAGCAAGAGCAACGCCAAGCTGAAACTCATCGCGGGCATGCTCGGTGTCGGATTCGATGTCCTGAAACAACGCGAACTGCAGCGCCGCACCCGACGAATGGCTGCGGTGACCACGCTTGCGCTGATCGTCATGGGCGTGACCACCACGCTGGCGATTTTCGCGGTCATCGCACGCCACGCCGCTGTGGTGGCCAGTCATGCCGCCGAACGCCGGCAGAAGCAGGCCGAGAATCTGGTCGACTTCATGCTCGGCGATCTTTACGACAAACTGGCATCGGCACAGCGACTGGACATTCTGGAATCCGTCGACGATCAGGCGATGAATTATTTCCAGTCATTGCCGACCAACGACGTCACCGACGCGGCCTTGGGGCAACGGGCCAAGGCGCTGGAAAAGATAGGCAGCATCCGGATGGACCAAGGTCATCTGCCAGCCGCGTTGGCGGCGTACCAGACAGCATTGGCGCTCTCGGCCACGCTGGCCGATGCGTCGCCGGCGGATCTGCCGAGGCAGCTGGCCTATTCCGAGGTGCAGACGTTCATCGGCATGGCCCATTGGCGGCAGGCGCAACTGGACAAGGCCGAGCAGAGTTTCGCCGCGGCGCAGGCAATTCTGCAGCGCGCGGAACGTCACACGCCGAACAATCCCGAGCTGCAATATCAGCTGGCCACACTCGACAACAACATCGGACACGTGATGGAGGCGCGTGGTCGGCTCGACGATGCCACGCGGCAGTACCAGAGCATGCTCAAGCTGAGCCGGAAGCTCGCCGCCACCGATCCCGCCAACGGCGACTGGCAGGTTCAGCTGGGCATGTCGCACAACAATCTCGGCAAGATGGCTTTGCTGCGCGGCGATCTTGCGACGGCCATCGAAGAATACGTGGCCGACGACGCGATCGAGTCCGCGCTGGCGGCGCGCGATCTCAAGGACGACAACCAGCAGCAGAATATGCTCGCTGTTCGCGCCATTCTGGGTCGAACGCTGGTGCTTGCCGGCGATATGGACGCGGGCATGAAGGATCTGCAGGAGGCGATTGCCATTGCGTTGCACATGCGCTCCATCGATCCGAACGACGCCGAGATCCAGGGTCAGGTCGCGTTCTATTCGATCCAGCTCGCCCGATTGCAACGATTGAACGGAAACCTCGCTGCGTCATACGTGGCAACCGAGCAGGCACTGCCGGTCTTTCTGGCGCTGGTGAAGAAAGATCCCAGCAATGTCCGTTGGCAGCGCGAACAGGTTGAAGCACAACTGGAGCAGGCCGCACAGCTGCGCGCGCGCGGCGAGACTGACGCAGCGAGGGATCAGGTCCGGGCAACCTTCTCGTCGCTGCACGATCTGCGCAGCGCCCAGCCCGACGATCGCGCCATCCTGCTGGCTTTTGTCGATTCCAGGTTGTTGCTGGCCAATCTGAGCGCTGCGGGAATCGCGCAAACGCTCCGTCTGGACGCGCTGCACGCGATGCAGGCGGTAGCAAGCGGCGCCGGCGATCCACGCCTGCTGGCATTGCAGGTAGAGGCGTTGCTGGACATGGGTCAGGCTGCGCAAGCCCAGCCACTGATTCGGCAACTCTGGGACGGTGGCTATCGTGACGTTGCGTTGCTTGCCGTATTGAAGCGCAAGCAGATTGCCTACCCGATCAATACCGGTGCACAGCAAAAGTTGCTGGCGGCGGGCGGCGGAAATCATCACGATGCCATCTGAAGGCGTGGCTCGAGCCGAAGATGTTCACAGCGCCAGCGTCCAACCCGGATTGAGCAACCAGCGGGATGAGGCTTTCGCTGGCAGCTTCGAAGACGTGCAAGCAGAGGGCTTCAGGGCAGGGAAGCAAGGATCAACCGCAGTCATCGTTTCAATCAGACTGGAGAACATCATGCCCAACAACAACCCGGACAATCAGGACACC
>JBDTZX010000488.1:0-3333 GCA_040004895.1 Rhodanobacter sp.
CCGGCCGACTCCACCGCGAAGTGTACTCCACGCGAGGTTTCAACCCTCGTAGAGCCGCTTGCGCGGCGCGCCGCTGATCGCCGCCGCCATCTTCGCCGCCTTCGCCGGCGGCAATTCCTCGCGAAGGATCGCGAAGACGCGCTGACCCTCCGCCAGCTTCGCATCGGCCTCCTCGCCGCGACCAGCCACCAGGATCACGCACTCGCCGCGCTGCTGATCGGGATCGGCCGCGACCCGCGCGGCCAGTTCGGCCAGCGGTTCGCCGAGCACGGTCTCGAACATCTTGGTCAGTTCGCGCGCGAGCACGGCCTCGCGTTCGGCACCGAACACATCGCGCATGTCGGCGAGGCTCTCGGCCACGCGATGCGACGACTCATAGATGATGAGCGTGCGCGCATCGCCGCCTAGTTCCTGCAGCCGCTGACGACGCGCCGCCGCTTTCGGCGGCAAAAATCCCTCGAACACGAAACGGTCGCTGGGCAGGCCCGCCACCGACAGCGCCGCGATGGCCGCGCACGCACCCGGCACCGGTATGCAGCGGATGCCGGCGGCACGCGCGGCGCGCACCAGCCGGAATCCGGGATCGCTGATCAACGGCGTGCCCGCGTCGGAAATCAGCGCCACCGATTCGCCGCCACCCAGACGTCGAACGATCGCCTCCACCGCGTCGCGCTCGTTGTGCTCGTGCAGCGCAATCAACGGCGTGTCGATGCCGTGATGCACCAGTAGCGGGCGGCTGTGGCGCGTGTCCTCCGCGGCGATCACATCCACCGCACGCAACGCCTCGATGGCCCGCGCGGAGAGGTCGTCGCGGTGACCGATCGGCGTGGCCACCACCCACAGACAGCCGGACGGGACAGATGACATTCGTGAACTCCTGCGACGTGAGGCAATGAAGCGATCGGCTATGATCGCGCATTGACGTCCATGACGAACAAAGGGATTTCCCATGCGCCTCATGCGCCTCTCGCGCACCGCCGCGGCCGGACTGCTGTTTTCACTCGCATTGGCCGCCTGTGTGCCGACCAACGTCGCGCGTTCGCCAGCCGAAATCAATGCCGCGCAAAGTGCTGATTCGCTGGCCCGGCAGGGTCAGCTGGATCAGGCGGCACAGGCGTATCTCGCTCTCGCCGCTCAGTCACCCGCACACGCCGACAGCTATCGTCTGGCGGCCGCCGAAGCCTGGCGGCAGGAAGGCCAGATCGAGCGTACCTCGGCCACGCTGGCGCAGATCAACCGGCAGAACCTGGTCGATGACGAACCCTTGCGCTTCGACCTGCTGCGCGCCGAACTCGCACTGAGCCAGCACGACGCCGCCACCGCGCTGCGACTCACCACGCAACCGAATGCCGCGGTGCCCGATGCGATGCAGCTGCGCCTGCTGGAATTGCGCGCACGAGCGATGGCCGCCAGCGGCGACAACTGGGGCGCTGCGCGCACGCGCGTGCAAATGGACGATCGGCTCAGTGGCTTCGATCATTCGCAGAACCGCAAGCAGATCATCGATCTGCTCGGCAAGGTCGGCGTCGACCCGCTCAAGCAGCGCGCCGCCGCCATGAAACCCGGCGACCGCATGCTGCCATGGATCAACGAGGCACTCACCCAGTTGGGCGTGGCCGTGGCGCGCCCGCAACCGGAACTGCAGCAACCGGTCGGCACTCTGCTGCCCGGCGCCGACGCCAATGTGCGTGAAGGCTACAAGGCGCCGGCACAGGTCGCGTTGCTGTTGCCCAGCGACGGCAATTTCGCTGCGGCCAGCACATCCATTCGCGAAGGCTTTTTCACCGCGTACATCGATGCCGGACACAACCACGCACCGCGTTCGACCGTGCGCGTGTACAACAGCAAGGGCACTGCCGATGGCGCGATCGCCGCCTATCAGCAAGCGGTGACCGATGGGGCAAACCTGGTGGTGGGCCCACTGACCCGAGGCGAGGTCGCCGCGGTATTCGGCCAGGCAAAGTTGCCGGTGCCACTGCTCGCCCTCAATCATCCCGACAACAAGCAGCTGCCCGCCGGCGATACCAGCGAATTCGGCCTGCTTCCGGAAACCGAAGGTGCGCAAGCCGCCGATCACATGATCGAACGCGGCCTGCGCCACGCCTATGTATTGATCTCCGGTGACGACTTCGCGCAGCGCGCGGCCAGTGCGTTCAAGGCCGAGCTCGCCGCGCGCGGCGGCACGCTGGATGGCATGGTCACTCTCAGCAGCTTCACCAACGCGGTCGGCGGGCTGCATATTCCGACCGGCGCAGGCGCCAGTCCCAACGCGAACCCGGTCAGCAGCACAAGCACCTCGGTGCCCGTCGATGCCGCGCCAGCCAATGACCACGGCATCTTCATCAGCATGCGCCCGAACCAGGCGCGCCTGCTGCTGCCGCAGCTGCTGATCGCCAACGTGCACCTGCCGGTATTCGCCACCTCGCACATCTACGATGGTCGCGACGATGCCACCACCAACAACGATCTGAACGGTGTGGAATTCTGCGATTCGCCATGGCTGTTCGACGCGCAACCCGGCCTGCCCAGCCACGACGACATCAGCGCTCAATTGCCGTCGGCCAGCGGCGGCGCGGCGCGGTTGTTCGCGTTCGGAATGGACGCGTGGAATCTGGTGCCCTATCTCGACTGGCTGCGTGCGCATCCGGGCAGCTATCTGCCCGGCGCCAGCGGCCAGCTCACCGCCGACCAGTTCGGCCGCATTCGCCGCGTGCTGATCTGGGCCAAGTTCCAGGACGGCATCGCGCACCCGTTGAGCGGCAACCTGCAAACCGACGACGTACCCGCCAGCGCGCCGCCAGCAGGTGATACGCCTGCATCCGCCAGCAGCGTCACCGCGCCGCTCCGCGCCGAACCCGTCCAACCCGCCGTCCACTGATGCGCGCGTCCGGCGACGCGTTCGAGCTGCGTGCCTGCGCCGAGCTCGAACGCGCCGGCCTCAAGCTGCTTGCGCGAAACTACAGCACTCGCTATGGGGAATTGGATCTGGTGATGCTTGATCGGCACACGGTCGTGTTCGTCGAAGTGCGTTACAGGAAAAATGCTACCTACGGCGACGCTGCTGCATCGGTGACCGCAAGCAAACAATCCAAGCTGATCAAGTCTGCACAGCTGTGGTTGGCGGCCCACTCAAAATGGGCGCGTTTCGATTGCCGATTCGATGTAGTCGCCTACAACGGTCCAGCCGAGGACACTTCTATGATGTGGCTGCAAAATGGATTTGAGACCCAGTCGACATAAATGGTTTCATTCGCTAACCCCATTGGACGGTGTACTCGTAGAATCGGTCGTAAGTAAGTGCAGGGGACATTCCGAGGCAGATTTCGCTTTCCC
>JBDTZX010000142.1:0-3332 GCA_040004895.1 Rhodanobacter sp.
TGGTGTTCCTGCTGGCCACGGTGATCGCGGTGCCGCTGACCAAGCGTTTCCGGCTCGGTTCGGTGCTCGGTTATCTGCTGGCCGGTGTGGTAATCGGACCACAAGTATTGCGGCTGATCAGCGATACCGAAGGCGTGGCCACGATTTCCGAATTCGGCGTGGTGCTGATGTTGTTTGTGATTGGCCTCGAACTGTCGCCGCAGCGCTTGTGGGTGATGCGACGTTCGGTGTTCGGCACCGGCCTGTTGCAGGTGGTGAGCTGCAGCGTGGCGATCGGCGCGTTGGCGTATTGGTTCGCCGGGTTGTCGGGCAACGCTGCGGCGATTGTTGGCGGCAGCCTGGCGCTTTCATCCACCGCGTTCGGCCTGCAGATTCTGGCGGAGCGCAAGGAGGCCGCATCGGCCTATGGACGGCAGGTGTTTTCGATTCTGCTGTTTCAGGATCTGGCGGCGATTCCGTTGATCGCGGCGGTGCCGCTGCTGGCTTCATCGTCTGGCGTGCACGGTTTCGACCTGACGGGCGTGGCGCGCACCGTGGGCGTGATCGTGGCGGTGATCGTCGGTGGTCGCTATCTGTTGCGACCGGTGTTTCGGTTCGTGGCGCGCGCCGATTCGGTGGAAGTCTCGACCGCTACGGCGCTGCTGGTGGTGATGGGTGTTTCGCTGATCATGGAGCTGGCCGGCGTGTCGGCCACGCTCGGTGCCTTTCTCGCCGGCGTGCTGCTGGCCGATTCGGAATACCGGCACGATCTCGAATCCCACATCGAGCCGTTCAAGGGGCTGCTACTGGGTCTGTTCTTCATCAGCGTCGGCATGTCGATGGACCTGTCGCTGCTGCTGCATCGTCCAGGTCTGGTATTCGCACTGGTTGCGGTGTTGCTGCTGCTGAAAGGCGTGCTGCTGTGGCCATTGGGACGGCTGCTCGGCGGGCTCAATCGGTCCGACACGCTGCGTCTGGTGGTGCTGCTTGCCTGCGGCGGCGAGTTCGCCTTTGTGGTCTTGAGACAGGCGGCCGACGCGAGCTTGATTGCTGTCGGTCAGCGCGATGCGCTGATACTGGCTATCACCTTGTCGATGGCGCTGACGCCGTTGCTGGTGGTGGTCACGGCAAAGCTGCTCAATGTGAAACCGAAGAAACCGACGCGCGAATTCGACACGATCGATACCGATCCGCCGCGCGTCATCATCGCCGGGTTCGGTCGGGTGGGGCAGATCATCGCGCGCGTGTTGCGCGCGCAGCAAATCCCCTTCGTGGCGCTCGAGCATTCGGTCGAGCAGGTGGATTTCTCGCGTCGTTTCGGCACCGTCAACCTGTTCTTCGGTGATCCGGCACGGCCGGAATTGTTGCGCGCCGCGCAGGCCGACAAGGCGGAGGTATTCGTGTTGGCCACCGACGACCCGGAGACGAACCTGCGCACCGCGCGACTGGTTCGTCGCCAGTATCCGCACCTGAAGATCGTCGCGCGCGCACGTAACCGTCAGCACGTATTCCGGTTGATGGACATGGGCGTGGAAGACCCGGTGCGCGAAACGTTCCACTCCAGCCTGAAGATGACCCGCAAGACGCTGCAGGCGCTGGGTCTTTCCGCCGAGCTGGCAGCCGATCGGGTCGAGCGCTTTCGGCGTTACGACGAAGACCTGCTGAAGAAACAGTCGCTGGTCTACGACGACGAGACGCAGTTGATCCAGAGCACGCGCGATGCGCTGGTGGATCTGCAGCAACTGTTTGAAGCCGACGCGGAGCCCGGCGCCGAGCGTGCGCGCGAAAAGGGCAAGGTCGAACCCGAGCAGCTCTGATCCGGTGGTGCCCCGACAACGTTTTCCTGCACCGCCCGAACCTCAGTCGGACGGTTGCGCCGGCTGTCGCAAGGTCTGTCGCACGCTGGGAATCGTGCCGCTGCGTGCGGCCAGTTCGTGGGCGATGTCGATGTAACCGAGTTGTCGCGCGACGTCGGCGGCGGTGCGTCCGAACGCGTCGGCGGCGTTGCGGTCGGCGCCACGCGAGAGCAGCACGCGCGCGGGCGGCAACAGCGCGTGCATCGCGCACGCGTGCAGTGCGGTGACGCCGCGCTGGTCGGCGTGCTGAACCGTGGCGCCGGCCTCCAGCAGCAGCGGAACCAGTGCACCGATATGGGTGGCATCGCAAGCGCTGCCCGGTCGCAACTGGGCACCCAGCAGCAACAGCAACGGTGTCTTGCCTTCATGGTCGGCGCGATTGATGTCGGCTGAACGTTTCAGCAGCCCGTCGAACAGCCGACGCGCGCGCAGGCTGTCGTTGTGTTCGAAGCCGAATTGCGCAGCTGCGTGCAGCGCGCTGCGGCCGCTGGCGTCGATGGCGTTGACGTCGGCGCCGGCATCCAGCAGCGCATCGACGATGTCCGGATAACCCATTGCGGCGGCGACCATCAGCGCGGTGGCGTCGTTCGGCAGGCGCTGTTCGATGGCGACGTGATGTTCCAGCAGCAGACTCACCAGTGTGTCGCGCCGCGCTGCCACGGCAGCGGCCAGCGGTGTCACGCCGCTACGTGCCGCCAGCGATGCATCGGCACCGGCATCGAGCAGGCAGCTCGCGACGTCACGATGGCCGGCGCCGCATGCACGCAGCAGTGCCGTCGCACCTTGCTCGTCGCGGGTGTCAACCGCGAAGCCGAGTTCCAGCAACCGCTGCACGGTGGACAGCGCACCGACGCTGGCTGCGGCGGGCAGGTCGTCGGCGCGAAGCGCGCGATGCGGTCGTGACCAGTCGCGCCAGTCCAGCCAGCGTTCGACGTCGGGATGTTCCAGCGCCAGACCCAGCGGTGTTTCGCCATTCGCATCGGCCGCTTCCGGATTGGCGCCATGGGCGATCAACAGCCGTACCAGCGGCAACGCGCGGGCGCCGTGTTCGAGTGCCGCGAACAGCGGCGTGCGGCCATCGCGGTCGCGTGTATTCGGATCGCAGCCGCGCGCCAGCAGGACCTGCAGCAATCCGGCATCACCGTTGACGACAGCAAGATGCAGCGGCGTGCGCTCACGCGCATCCGCACCGAACGGGTCGGCACCGCGCTCCAGCAGGTTCAGCGGCAGCGCGGTGCCTTGTGCCGCGCCGTTCAGATGCGTCAGCGCCAGCGCCAGCAAACCTGCGCCTGCCGGACTCGCGCCAGCTTGCAGCAGGTCGTCCAGCGCCTCGGTGGAGTTCGGCAGCTGATGCAGGAGCGCATCGAACAGGCGTGTTCCCATCGGAGCAGGTACGGGCGACGTCGCCCCGACCATGTCTGCAGGCTCCGATGCCGGTACCGGCAATCGCGCCTCGACATCGAGGCCATGTTCCAGCAGCCAGCGCCGGCCGGCTCC
>JBDTZX010000552.1:0-11196 GCA_040004895.1 Rhodanobacter sp.
CTGTCCAGCGTGCAGACGCAGGCGCTGACCGACGAGTGCGCCGCGATGCATGTCGCACAACGGCTGCTGCCGGCGGGCGTGGGTGCCGGACATGTTCGCTCGCTGCTGCGCGGCGACAGCACGCTGTGGTTCGAACCGCATGCATTGAGCATCGCGCAACAGGCATTTTCCGATCGCATCGACATGCTGCGGATCGCGCTCAATCGCAAGCTGCTGCTGGGACTGGTCGATGTGGAATCCCACTACGCGATGTACCTGCCCGGCACGGGCTACGCGCGCCACCTGGATCGGCTGCACGGCAACGACGCGCGGGTGATTTCGGCGGTGTTCTATCTCAACGATGCATGGCTGGAATCCGACGGCGGCGCCCTTCGGCTGCATCTGGACGATCGGTCGTATCGCGACATCCATCCGCGCGCCGGCACCTTGCTACTGTTTTTGTCCGACCAGTTCGAGCACGAAGTGCTGCCGGCCACGCGCAACCGCATGAGCATCGCCTGCTGGATGCGACAGCGCAGGCTGGGCGGCAACGGAAAGGTCAGCGGGTGACGGGTTGGTGGGCGTCCGCGATCGCGTTGAAGCGGGCTGCGATGTAGTCATCGGTGAAACTGGTCATGCCGTAGCCACGGATGAAACCGCAATGGCCGCCGTATTCGGCAATATCCAGCTCGACATTCGCCGGCAGCTGCAGTTTCTCGAAGGCGTCCACCGGGATCACCGGGTCGTCCCGCGCCGTGAGGATGGTGGCCGGAATCTGCATGCCGAGCAGCGCATCGCCGGCGACCGAATAGCCGTCCAGATACTGCTGCAGTGTCTTGAAGTCGGTGTGCCGCAGTACCATCGCCTCGGTGAGGCCGCGCAGGCTCTGCTTCAGCTCGGACAGCTCGAAATACTGATGCTGCGGAAACGCCGCCTGCTTGGCCTGCAGCGAGCGGCGCCACTTGTGCATGAAGTACGCCTGGTAGAACCATGGCGCGGATTCCTCCAGCGAGAACAGGCCCTCGCCCGGATCGACGATCGGACACACCGCCAGCACATAGCTCAACGGAATCCCGACGCGCGACGTGTGCAGCGCGGCGCGCAGCGCAAAGTTGCCGCCCAGCGAAAACCCGGCCAGCGCGATCGGGCGCGCCGGCCAGCGCTGCGCGATGTCGCCGAGCGCATGCACCACTTCGTCGATGCGACAGGAATGGAACAGTGCCTCGTTGAGCGAGTGGCTCTCGCCGTGATCACGGAAATTCAGCCGGAACACGTCCCAGCCATCCGCCAGCAGGCGGCTGCCGGTCTGCAGCACGTAAGTGGAATCGACACTGCCTTCCCAGCCATGGAACAGCACGGCCAGTCCACGGGGCTCCGGTCGCAATGTCTGCACGGTGTACGCGCCGGTCAGACGCACGCCGCCGCCGCCGTCGACCACCATCGGCTCGGCATCCTGCAGCACGGTTTGCGCCGCATGCGGCAGCAGCATGCGTCGCACGCCACTGGATGAAAGCATGGTCTGGATGTGGCCGCTGCGCAGCGGCCAGGGTGGATGGAAATCGGCGCCGCGCGGCAGGTTCATGCGGCGGCGTCGCTGCTGCCCTGGTCGCCAAGCGCCGCGGCGATGCGTTCGCGCGAAAGCTCGGCCATCCGGCGGCGTGCGTCCGGGCTGGCCGGCACCGGTTCGAGAAAATGGACTTCGGCGTCCATCGACCGACCACCGAGCAGGCGCAGGATGTTGGCCACGAACGTTTCGTTTTCGCGGAAGCCCGCATCGACGATACGCTGGCCGTTGCGGGCAAAGCGCAGCGCCACCGGTTGCACCGGCACGTCGGCGTCCAGCGCCGCCTGGAAGATCCGCGCATGAAACGTCTTGAGCACACCGTTGTAGCCGGTGCCGCCCTCTGGAAAGACGCCCACCGAACGGCCACTGCGCAGGCGTTCGACCATCGACTGCATCACCGTGGAGAGCGAATGGTTGTTGCCGCGGCGATGGAAGATGGTGCCGCCGGTGGCGGCCATCCAGCCGACGATCGGCCAGCGGGCGATCTCCGCCTTGGCCACGAAACACGCCGCGCGCTGGCTGTGCAGCAGCTCGATGTCGGTCCACGAGGTGTGGTTGGCGATGAACAGCACCGGGTCGGGCAGCGGCTCGCCGATGCGCACCGAGCGCAGGCCGAAGATGCGCAACAGAAGATAGGACCACCAGCGGATCATCCGGTGCACGAACGGTTCGCGTCCGTTCTTCATCACCGCATGCTGGTTCCAGCTCAGGATGAAGCCGCACAGCATCATGCCCAGCACGATATGCAACAGCAGCCACGGTACCCGCACCAGATAGCGCAGCGGACGCAGCAGGTCGCGTTGGGGAGTGATCGCGGTATCGGTGTTCATCAGTCGAATAGTCTAGCGTCAGTCGGTGCTCGCGCGAACGCTCAGTTGACCCAGCGGCAGGGATGGCGAACGTTTCACCGTGCGCAGAACGAAACTGGAGTTGACGTCGGCGACACCGGCGGCGTTCAACAGCTGGTCGAGCAGGAAGCGCGAAAAATCCTTGAGGTCGGCGACGTGCACATGCAGCAGGTAGTCCATGTCGCCGGTCAGCGCGTGGCACGCCACCACCTCATCCCAGCCATTGATGCGTGCGACGAAATCCTCGATCGACGCGCTCTCGTGCTTGCTCAGCTGCACGCGCACGAACGCCTGCAGGCCGAGGCCGACCGCCTCCGGATCGATCTGTGCGGCGTAGCCGGTGATGACGCGGTCCGATTCCAGCCGTTGCAGCCGGCGCAGGCATGCCGAAGGCGACAGACTGATCCGCTCCGCGAGTTCCGCATTGGTGATGCGACCTTCGCCCTGAAGGACGGCGAGCATGCGCAGGTCGGTGCGGTCCAGGGTGGTCATGCGCAACTTATCCCGTTTCGTTTGCCAATAGACGCAAGGATAGTGCATTGATCGAGCATTTATCGGCAGTAAAAGCAACTTTTCTGTCGCCGATCAGACGTAACATTGCTTACCGCCAACTTTCAGGACTGCCAATGGATGTGCCGCGCAAGATCGAACACCAGCAAACCGATCGCGGTTACGTGCCGGTGTACGCGACCGGTGTGGTGGAGCAGCCGTGGGCGGGTTACAGCCGCACCGACCATGAGGTCTGGGACACGCTGTTCAAGCGCCAGCGCGAGCTGCTGCCGGGCCGCGCCTGCAAGGAATTCATGGCCGGCGTCGAGCGCTTCGGTCTGGGCGATGGCGGCATCCCGAAATTTGCGGAGCTCAACAAGGTGCTGGGCGCCGCGACCGGCTGGGAAGTGGTTGCGGTGGAAGGCCTGCTGCCCGATGAAGTCTTCTTCGATCACCTGGCCAACCGTCGCTTTCCGGTGAGCTGGTGGATCCGCAAACCCGACCAGCTCGATTACCTCAGCGAACCGGACCTGTTCCACGACCTGTTCGGCCATGTGCCGCTGCTGCTCAACCCGATATTCGCCGACTACATGCAGGCCTATGGTCGTGGCGGCATGAAAGCATTTGCGATCGGCCCCGACGCACTGATGAACCTCACGCGGCTGTACTGGTACTCGGTGGAGTTCGGCCTGATCAACACCGACGAAGGCATGCGCATCTATGGCGCCGGCATCGTCAGCTCCAAGGGCGAGTCGATCCATTCGCTCGATTCGACTGCGCCGAACCGCATCGGTTTCGGGCTGGAACGAGTGATGAGCACGCGCTATCGCATCGATACCTACCAGCAGACCTATTTCGTGATCGACAGCTTCGAGCAGTTGTTCGAAGCGACGCATCCTGACTTCACGCGGATCTACACCAGGCTGCGCGCACTGCCGGCCCATGCGGCCGGCGACGTGCTCGACACCAGCGACCGCGTGTTCCACCGCGGCACGCGTGAGGGCTGGGCGACGGACGCGGATACCTGATCCCGCGCCGGCTGGCTGGCGCCCGGCTCAGTGCATGACCTTGTCCAGCCATGGACGCACGATCCCGATCCACAGCAGGTAGCCGCTGCGATTCATGTGCAGTCCGTCCGCCACGAACCAGTCCCGCCTCGGCTGCCCGTTCGTGCCGAGCATCGGCGTGAACGTGTCGAGATAGCTCACGCCGCTTTGCGTGGCAGCGAACGCGCGGATCAATGCATTCGCCGCGCGGATCTGCGGCAGCAAGACCTTGCGCGCCATGCTTGGCTTGATCGCGATGAAAGCGATCGGCACGCCTGCGTCCTGCGAGCGAACCTTGTGCACGAAGGCAGCGAAGTCGTCTCGCACATGCTCCGGGCTGTCGCCGTCCTGCAGGTCGTTGTCGCCGGCATACATCACGATGGCGGCGGGGTGATATGGCACGACGATTCTGTCGGCGAAGAATGTCGCGTCGTCGATCTCCGACCCGCCGAAGCCGCGATTGATGGTGCGCACTTGCGGAAAATCCGTCGCCACCGTGGTCCACGCGCGGATCGACGAACTGCCGATGAACAGCACGCCGCCCGGTGACGGCAGATGCGCGCGATCCTGTGCCTGGAACGCGGCGATGTCGGCATTCCATTGCCGGTGATCGTTCGGCTGGTTGTTGTGCGCCAGCGTCAGCCTCGGCAAAAGCATGAGCAGCAGCAGGCAGCGCTTGATCATCGGCTTGCTCATCGGAGTATCTCTAGGGATTTGATGGCGTAACTGACAGGCTACTGCGCGCGCCGCAACTCCGACACTTGCAACACCATCGCGATGCGCTGGCCATTCCAGCGATAGATCAGATGTTCGGACTGCACGCAGGGGGCAACCAGATCCGGATGGAAAAGCGCCACGCATTCGCCGCCGGCATGTCTCGAACTTTCGTAGACCACGCCGTTCGAGTCGTCCGTGCGCAATCGTCGCGCGAGCGCGACGCTGGCCACGTAGCTGTCCGGATCCTGTGCTTCGCGCCAGCCGCCGCGGAGATCGTGCAGCTTGCAGTCGATGCTGGTGCGATAGCAGCGCATTTCCAGATCGCAGGAAGGTTCGCTGGTCGCCGCCAGAAACTGTTCGCGGTGATACGCGGTCTCTTCCACCGCTGTGGCGACGCTGTGCGCTGCATAGAACACGCCCCAGCTGCCATCGGAAAACCGGCTGCCCTCAGGATTGAGATGGGTGAACGCCGCCATCACCGGCGTGCTGCCGGGCCCACTGATGCGGCGGCCCGGCGGGATCAGCCGGAGTGTGCCGGCTTCTTCGCGCAAGCGCGGATTGGTCAGCGCCTCGATCGCGAATACCGCATCGAGGTCGGCAGGATCGGCGATCCGGTCGAACAAGCCGCTGGTCGGGAAGCGGCTCGGCACGATCCGGTACGCCTGGCTCCAGCGAACACGCTTCAAGGGTGGAGGGTCAACGACCATTGGCGTTCCGGCACCTGCATTTCATTCGAGCGTTCCACGGCAACGCGCCGCGGAACCGGAAGGATCGATGATGCACCGGGGCGATATCGCCGATTGCGACGCCTTTGGCAGCCTCAGTTCCAGCCACGCTGCGCGTCCAGATACTGGCGCACCACATACAGGTCCGCCACGTTGCCCGACAGCATGCGCTCGATTGCCGAATGGCCACCGAACAGCGGCGACTGATTCGGCTTGTGCAGCCACGCATCCGCCTGCAGCGGATCCGGAAACAGGATCTGCAGCGCCTTCCAGATGCCCAGCAGGTAACTGACCCGCTCGATCACGTCGCGCCCGGCCGCCCCGCCCTGCTGGCGCTTCCACTTGTAGAACGTCGATTCGGGCGGGTCGCCCAGCAGTTTGCGCTGGTCGGCCATGCGCAGATTCCACTGCTCGGCCATACGGAAGAACGCGCGCAGCGCAGCGCCGGCCAGATCGCTGGAGGGAAGGTTTTCGGACTGCGCTTGAGCCAGCATGGAAAGACTTCCTGCATGAAGTTATATACCATATTACTTCTTGCATGCATTTATGACCAGTGGGCGCGATTTTCGTTTCGCGTAGCAAGCCAGATTCGGAGCACCGCCCCGAAGCGCAGGCAGCCCGACATCGAAAGCGGTCTCCGCCAGCGGCCGATCTCGGTTGTCGCATCGATGTGGCCCGCGACATCTTCAAGCCATGCCCAGCAGGGTCGACGGCACGACATGCGGTAGAACGGATCGCCTTATGGCGCCACGGACTTCTTCGCGCAGTCGCAGCCGAAGTCCGGTTCCGGACCGCCTTCGGCGATGAATAGATCGATGCGACGTTCCAGCACCGGCAGCGGCACCGAACCTGTGGACAGCACGGTGTCGTGGAAATGGCGGATATCGAACTTCGCACCCAGGGCCTTTTCCGCTCTGCTGCGCAGTTCGAGAATTTTCAGATAGCCCAGTTCGTACGACAGCGCCTGACCCGGCCAGCTGATGTAACGGTCGACCTCGTTGGCGATCTCGCGATCGGACAACGCGGTGTTGCTGGTGAGGAAATCGATCGCGCGCTGGCGCGTCCAGTCCAGGTGATGGATGCCGGTATCGACCACCAGCCGGCACGCGCGCCACATCTGGTAGCTGAGAAAACCGAACTTCTGGTACGGCGTCCTGTAGATGCCCATCTCGTTGCCGAGGAACTCCGAATACAGGCCCCAGCCTTCGCCATAGGCGGAGATGTAGCTGTTGCGGCGAAATTCCGGCTGGCTGTGATCTTCCTGCGCCAGTTCCAGCTGCAACGCATGGCCTGGATAGGATTCGTGCAGGGTCAGCGCCGGCATGTTGTACAGCGGTCGCGACGGCAGGTCATAGGTGTTGACCAGATAGACGTCCGGTCCACCGCGGCCGGATGTGTAATACGGCGCGATGGCAGCGGGCACCGGTTCAATGGTGAACCGCGCGCGCGGCAGATGGCCGAAATATCGACTCATCTGGCCGTCCACCTGCTTGGCGACCCAGGCGCTGCGCATCAGCAGTTCGTCCGGCGTCTTTGCATGGAACTGCGGATCGCCGCGCAGGAACTGCAGGAATTCCGGGAAGCTGCCCTTGAATCCGCTGTCGGCCATCACCCCGAGCATCTGCGCGTGGATCTTTGCCACCTGGTCGAGGCCGATCTGATGGATCGCGTCGGGGCCCAGATCCAGCGTGGTGTATTCGTGGATCTGCTGGCGATAGAACGCCTTGCCGTCCGGCAACGCCTCCGCGGCGAGCGTGCTGCGTGCATGCGGCAGGTAGTCGTCGCGGAAGAACGCAAGCAGCCTGGCATAGGCCGGGATCACGCCGTCGCGAATCCGCCGCACCGCCTGTCCCTGCAGCTGCTGCGCCTGGTCGGCCGGAATCGATGTCGGCAAATGCTTGAACGGTTCGTAGAAGTCGCTGCGGGTCGGATCCTGCAGCCCGGCCACCGCTGCGATCGAGACATCGCGGCCTTTGAGTACCTCCCGCGGCACACTGAAACCGCGCTGCAGGCCGGCGCGCATGTTGTCGATCTGCTGCTCGAAATACGCCGGAATCTGCGCGAGCCGGTCCAGATACTTCTGGTAATCGTCGACCGTGCGCAGGCGGTCG
Organism: Rhodanobacter sp.; assembly: GCA_040004895.1. Taxonomy (GTDB): domain Bacteria; phylum Pseudomonadota; class Gammaproteobacteria; order Xanthomonadales; family Rhodanobacteraceae; genus Rhodanobacter. The sequence continues at coordinate 7,480 of JBDTZX010000552.1, forward strand.
CCGTCGAGCTCGTAACTGATGTCGGACCAGAACGCCGAATCGCTGTTGAACGGCATCTGCCAGTTCATGAAACGCTGATCGGCGACGAAGTTGCCGATCTGCTCGCGATAGACCGCGTAGTTGACCTTGCTGGCTGGCGACAGCTGCTTCACGTCGATGCCGTCGAGCTGCCTGAGCACGTCTTGCCAGTAGTCCAGTCGGCGCCGCTGGCTTGCGGCGTCCACGTCGTCGAGCCGGCCGTTGTCCGGCTGCGATTCGCCGGAAGCACTGACGCCAGCCTGCTGGGTACGCCAGGCCCATTCGGTCGTGTAGATATTCTTGAAGCGGACGTCCGCGCTGCCGGGATCGGATGTTGCGCTGAGAGGCAGGGCGGCCAGCGAGATGGCCATGGCGATGCCGACGATCAGCGTCTTGTTCACACGAACTCCTTGCGTGGGCTTGAGTCGTGAGCGTACTGCGCACGAGCGTGATTGAACACGTCGGCGACCTGGGTCGGGCTAGTGCAGATCGAGCTTGTCCACACCGACCGCCCGCAGGTAACCAGACAGGCTTCGCTCGGGTGCCTCGACGAAGATCTCACCGCTGGGTTCACTGGTGTCAATGCGATCCGGACGAAAATTGCGGAAATCCTCGCGCAATCGACACCACGCGCCAAGCGTCCATTTGCCACCCCAGAAGGACAGGCACAGCGGCTCGATCTCGCGGGCACTGATCGCTCCGCCTTCATCGCGGTAATCCAGTCGCAGCACCTGGTTGCCGACAATGGCCGCGTGCAGGCGATCGATCAGCGCAGCGAAGTCTTCGCGATACTGGTCGCGCCATACCGGCGCGAAGATACGCGTGCGCGCCGAACGCTCGCGCAGCTCCGGCGGCAATACGGCTTCGATCTTCAGCAGGGCGGTTTGTGCACTTTCAGCCAGGCAGGTACCGGCGAACGCGCGAACGAAACGCGAACCGACCACCAGTGCCTCGAGTTCGTTGGCGGTGAACATCAGCGGCGGGATGTCCGAGCCCTTGCGCAACACGTAGCCGACGCCGGCCTCGCCCTCGATCGGCACACCGGAAACCTGCAGGTCGGCGACGTCGCGATAGACCGTGCGCAGCGAGACACCCAGCGTCTGCGCGAGCTGCCGCGCCTGCAGCGCGGTGCGACGACCGCGCAGGGCGTTGATGATGAGGAACAGGCGATCGGCGCGGCGCATCGGCCCATGATCGCCGACTCCGGCTTCGACGGCCAGCGTCGAAGGTCACGATTCATCGCGCTGCGGTTCACGCATCAGGCCGGTTTGATCAGGCCGCTTGCGCGGCCGCCAGTTCGGCATCCATGGCGGCAGCGCGCTGCATCGCCGGCCGTGCGAGCACGCGATCGATGTAGGTGCGAATCACCGGCAGATCGGGCACCAGCTTGAACGACGTCGTCCAGTTCAACGCGGTGCCCCACAACACGTCGGCGGCAGTGAACCTGTCGCCGAGCAACCATGGACCCTTCGCGAGCTGATCGGTCAGCGTCTTGAGCATGGTGTCGAAATCGCCATAGGGCGAGGTCGACGGTGACGCCGGCTCGCGCTTCATCGATCTGTCGATCAACGCCGGCTCGAAACACGAACCGTAGTACACCAGCCAGCGCAAGTACGGCCCACGCAACGGGTCGCCGATCGGCGGCGCCAGCTCTGCGCTGGCGAAATGGTCGGCGAGGAACAGAAAAACCGCCGGTTGCTCGGTGATCAGGGCCTCGCCATGCAGGATCGCCGGTACCTTGCCCATCGGATTGATCGCAAGGTAATCGGGCTGGCGCTGGTCGCCGGTTTTCAGGTTGAGCGCGTGCATGCGATAGCTGCCACCGAGCTCTTCGAGCAGGGCGCGGGTGCCGCCCGAGCGGCTGTTGGGTGCGTGAAAGAAAAGAATGTCCGGTGCGCTCATGTCGTGTTCCTGGTTGTTGAAGTGGTGAATGCGTGCATCAGAGATGGCGCGTTTCGGCCGGGGTCGACTGCCAGTTGTTAGTGCGGCCGTCGGAATAATGCAGCGGCGCGTCGATAAGTTCCGCGGGCTCGGCATCGTCAAGGCAGGCGAGGTTGACGCTGTAGAAATCGCCGCCCAGCACATCGAGATGGCCACGCCCGAACGGACGCACACCGCAGTGCCGACAGAACAGGTGATGCATGCTGTTGGAGCCGAACTGGTAATCGGACAACTCGGTTTCGCCGCTCAACAGGTGGAATGCGTCGGGCTTGGCGATCAAGCCCCACGCGCGCGTCTTGGTGCAGATCGAGCAATTGCAGCGGCCGGTGCCTGCGGCCAGATCGATGTCCGCTTCGAAGCGGACTGCACCGCAGTGGCAGCTACCGTGATACGTCTTGATCATGACGAACTCCGATCGGATGGATTGAGATGTGCCGGACCGCCGAGCGCAACCAGCAGCATGCGCTTGCGCGACGCCGGTCCGGACGTCGGCTTCAGCGGATCGGCCGGTATCTCGGCCGAAGGAATCCGGTATTGGCCGTCCATCAGCAGACCGTGCAGGTACAGCGGGCGATAGGCTTGCAGCATGCGATTCATCAAGGTTTTCATGGGCATCTCCTCAGGCGGCTACGGCTTCGCCGATGCACCACGGCGGCAGCTGGGCGTGCTTGAACAGGCGATACCAGTGTTCGCGATCGCTGGCGCTGTAGAGATCCAGCATGCGGATGACTTCGCGTGCGAATTCCACGCTGCCCAGATGGCTGGCGCTGATCACGCCACCATCGCTGACCGCGAGCGCCTCGCAGTCGTAGTGCGCGGTACCGAGATAGCCGGGCACCTGGCTTGCGATCTGGCCAGGCCAGTTGCCGGTATGTTTGCAGTGGTCGAGCAGGCGTGCCCGGGCCAGCGCCAGCACGCCACTGTCGATGCCGGCCACCGGTACCCCCGCCACATGCATTTCGCGGATCGCCGCAATGGCCGCGTCACCTTCACCGCGCAACCACAGGTGTCCACCCGGAATCATCAGCAACGCGGCGCGCGATGCATCGATATGCGCCAGCGATGTGTCCGGCAGCACGTGGAGGCCACCCATCGAGGTCACCGGCTCGACTGAAAAACCGACGGTCTGCAGCCGCCAGTCGCAGGGACGCCGGATTTCGCACAGCGCCAGCGCAGCCTGCCAGTCGGCGAAGCCATCGAACACCAGGAAGTAAACCGTATCGCGCATGTCGTATCCCTCCACTATGGACATGCAGCATGCGCACCCCCTGCTGCCAACGTCCTGTCAGCAGGCATCGGGCACGGCCGGGAAAATCATGCTGGCGCTGTTCATGCGCAGCCGGGACAATGCGCTTTCTTCCGCCAGGGATCCGTCATGAAGCCCATCTCGCTGATCCAGTTCCTGATCGAGGAACGTCGCGCCGGTCACATCAACGCCGAGCTTTCGTTGCTGATCGAAGTGGTCGCGCGCGCCTGCAAACGCATTGCGGTGGCCACCAACAAGGGTGCGCTCGGCGGCGTGCTCGGCATGGCCGGCGGCGACGGTGCGCCGAGCATGAACGTCCAGGGCGAGGCACAGAAGAAACTCGACGTGATCTCCAACGAGATCCTGCTGGAAGCGAACGCCTGGGGCGGTCATCTCGCCGCCTGCGCATCGGAGGAGATGGAAGAGCCGCAGCAGATTCCGGACGGCTATCCGAAGGGCAATCACCTGCTGCTGTTCGATCCGCTGGACGGCTCGTCGAACATCGACGTCAA
>JBDTZX010000337.1:0-11175 GCA_040004895.1 Rhodanobacter sp.
GCCGGAAGTCTGCGCGGGCCTTCACTTGCCGTGCAACATGTACCCATTGCCGCAAAGCACCAAGGCTTCACGGACGTCCGCGCGCGACTATGCCGACGGCGCATGCAGCGATATCGGGATCAACGGTTCACGTTCCGACGGAAAGGCCGCCCAAAGATCGGCCATCCGCACGCCGGTGACGGGATGCCTGACATCCGCTGCGATGTCGGCGATAGGCCGCAACACGAACGCGTGCTGCAACTCCTTGCGGGGAATCTGCAGATGGCCCGGGCCTTCGGTGACCAGCGCGTCGTACAGCACGATGTCGACATCCAGCGTACGGTCCGAATAGCGCGGACCGTCGCGGCGACGGCCGTGACGATCTTCCAGCGCATGCAGCCAGTCGTTGAGTGCGTCCGGCGTCCATTCGGTGTCCAGTCCCACCGCCAGATTGACGAAATCCGCACCCTCGAAACCCACCGCCGCGCTGCGGTAAGCCTGCGATACTTGAATGTCTCCAAAGCACTCGCGCAGTTCAATCAGCGCCGCTGACAGATGCTGTCGTGGTTCGATGTTGGAACCCAGGCTCAGGTAGACGCGTGCCATCAGTCCGGCCGCACGCCGCGCTCGATCTGTACCCCGACGGCTTTTGCGCCACGCACGGCGCCCGGCTTGGACAGCTTCAGCCGCACCCAGCTCACCCCGAATTCCTCGCGGATGATCGCTGCGCAACGTTCGGCCAGGGTCTCGACCAGACCGAAACTCGATCCACCCACATAGTCGACCATCCGCCTGGAAACATCCTTGTAGTTCAGCGTTTCGGCAATCGCGTCGCTGGCCGCTGGCCTGGTGTTGTCGAACGCCATCTCGATATCGAACGACAGTGTCTGCCGCACGCGACGTTCCCAGTCGTAGATGCCGATGACGGCGTCGATGCGAAGTTCTTCGATGAAAACGATATCCATGGCGGTTCGTTAGATGTGCGGACGTACAGGGTCGACGAGCTGACACGCGGATGCAAGCACGCGATGTGCATCAAGGTTGTGCGGAAAGCAGCTTGAGCTCGGGATAGCGGGTGGATGGAATGCTGACCACTGCTTCGCCGGGATGCTTGAGGTGCGCATCGAAAAAGCTTTGCACACAATAGGCGGTAATCGCCAATTGTCGGTGCCCGTCGATACCGACCACGCCCAAGGTACGCAGGACACTACGCATGATCGGGCTTTTCACTATGGCCCCATCGCTGAAATCAAAGTGATTCGCGCCGCGTATCATCAAGCGCAACCTGCTCGCCGGTGGCAGTTTGTCGTAGATCGACTGGATATTGCCCTCGATCTGCTTGTCACTTGCATCGGAGTCACCGCTGTGATCGCTCATCAGGAACATGAAGGGCTGGTCGAGGCCATCGCGGATCACGTCGCCGTAGGGTGCACCGTCGATGTCGATACCTGCCTTGCAACGCGCGTCGTCATGGCAGAACTGTGCGGTGGCTGCGCCCCCCATTGAATGACCAAAGACGCCGACACGCATCAGGTCAAGACGCCCGGCAAATTGGCTGACGGGCTCAGCCGCGTTCAAGCGCGTCAAACGGTCGAGCACAAAACCCATATCGGCAACCCACGCCTTCACCAGCTGACCGGCGATACGTTCACCTTGCTCGCCACCGAACAGTTCCGGATCGTTCTGCGGCGAACGATCCACCACCTTGCCATCCGGGAAGACCACCACTTGCGTGCGGTATGGTGCATCGAAGCCAACCACGACGTAGCCGTGGCTGGCCAGGTCCTCTGCCAGTGCCGTGTACTCGGTGGTCAAGGCGGCCAACCCCGGCCGCATGATGACCACCGGATAGGTCGGTTGACTCGACGACACTTCGGCGTGCCGAAGGCTATGCGTGCGGACGCGTGCATAGTCTCGATCGAGCAGATTGCTCATCAGTGTGCCGCGATATCGCACAAGCGCCGCCAACCAAGGCACGGGCAAATAGGCTTCGGTTGGCGCCGTGGCGGACTGCTTGACCGCCGGATACCAGATCCATATGACCAGATCGCGCGTGGCGCCATGCAAGGGCGCCATCGCATCGGGTTGGCTAGCGTCACTCCAGCAGTACATTGTGCGACCCACGCCGAACGAACCGGAAGGTGCTGACAGCAGGGTTTGTCTACCGTGATCGAACCACAGCAGGCACAGGAGCAAGCCCATCCCGACCACGGCGAACATCAGCAACTTGGCCAGACTCGTGAGTACCCACCGGACCCGCTCTAGCGCGTTCATCCGACGCCCCGCTCCGCGCATGCCATTTCAGGCATGAGAGCACGCAGGTTTTGCGCGCGCAAGACAAAGGCAAGCCATGCGCAACATCGATGCCGCGCGGTATCGTGCGATGGTCATGCGATCATGCACGAATGACTTCCTTCGACACGCTTGCGCTCAAGCCCGCCCTGCTCGCCAGCGTCGAAACACTGGGCTACGTCACGATGACGCCGGTGCAGGCACAGAGCCTGCCGCCGATGCTGGCCGGGCGCGACGTGATCGCGCAGGCGCAGACCGGCAGCGGCAAGACCGCTGCATTCGGCCTGAGCCTGCTGCAGTCGATCGATGTGGATACGATCCGGCTGCAGGCGCTGGTGCTGTGTCCGACGCGCGAGCTGGCCGACCAGGTCAGCAAGGCGATCCGCAAGCTGGCCGCGAACATCCCCAACGTGAAGCTGCTGACGCTGTGTGGCGGCATGCCGCTGGGCCCGCAGCTCGCATCGCTCACTCATGACCCGCACATCGTGGTCGGCACCCCTGGCCGCGTGCAGGAGCACCTGAAACGCGAGAGCCTGCATGGCGGCGGCATCCGGGTGCTGGTGCTGGACGAGGCGGACCGCATGCTCGACATGGGTTTCACCGAGGCGATCGACGACATCATCGGGCGCATCGCCAAGCATCATCAGACGTTGCTGTTTTCAGCGACCTACCCGGAGGAGATCCGCGCGGTGAGCAAGCGCGTGCAGCGCGATCCGGTCGAAGTGACGGTGGACGCGCCGGTCGACCAGAGGCCGGCGATCGAGCAGCGCTTCCATGAGGTGGAACCGGCACAGAAGCCTGATGCACTGGCGCAGCTGCTGGGCGGCGCACATGCCGAACAGGCACTCGTGTTCTGCAACATGCGTCGTGAAGTGGATGCAGTGGCGCAGGAACTCGACCGTCGCGGCTTCTCCGCGCTGGCGTTGCATGGCGACATGGAACAGCGTGATCGCGACGAGGTGCTGGTGCGCTTTGCCAACCACAGCTGCGCCGTCCTGGTCGCCACCGATGTCGCCGCGCGTGGCCTGGATATCGCGGCGCTTCCGCTGGTGGTGAGCTATGACATCGCCCACGATCCGGAAACCCACACGCACCGCATCGGTCGCACCGGCCGCGCCGGCCAGTCAGGTCTCGCGATCACCTTGTGCACGCCACGCGAGCGGCCGAAGGCGGCCAACATCGAGCAACTGAATGCCGTGCCGATGCGCTGGCTTCCGCTGAAGGTTGCGCCTGCGCGCGGCAAGACTCTGCACCTGGCTCCGATGAAGACTCTGGTGATCGACGCCGGCCGCCAGGACAAACTGCGCCCCGGCGATATTCTCGGCGCACTGACCGGCGACGCCGGGCTGGGTGCAGGCGACATCGGCAAGATCGACGTGTTTGCCACCCGCGCCTACGTGGCGATCAGCCGGGCATTGGCGAACAAGGCGCTGGAACGGCTGCGGGCCGGCAAGATCAAGGGTCGGAATTTTCGCGTGCGCCCGTTGGGCTAATCTTCGCCTCGTCATTAATCTTCACTTCCGCCGATTTCCCGCTACGGAACGATTTCGATGAATCGATGGCTTGCCAGCCTCCTGCTTTTCCTGACCCTGCTCGGCAGCCTGCCGGCACGGGCTGCGATTCCCGTGTACGGCTTCAAGGTCGTCCACGTCTACCCGCACGACACCGGCGCGTATACCGAAGGTCTGTTCTACAAGGACGGTTTCTTCTACGAGAGCACGGGCGAAGCGGGCGAGTCGACCGTGCGCAAGGTGGATCTGCAAAGCGGCGAAACCGTGCAGCGTTACAACCTGCCGTCGCAGTATTTCGGCGAGGGCATCATCGACTGGAAGGATCGACTGGTTCAGCTCACCTGGCAGACCCAGATCGGCTTTGTCTACGACTTCGCCACATTCAAGCTGCAGCACACGTTCGATTATCCGGGCGAAGGCTGGGCGCTGACCCGCAATGCGCAGCACCTGTTCATGAGCGATGGCTCGCCGGTGCTGCGCATTCTCGATCCTGAAACACTGAGGGCGAGCGGCAACATCACGGTGACCGCCGACGGCGCACCGGTGGCCAACCTCAACGAACTGGAGTGGGTCAAGGGCGAGATCTACGCGAACGTCTGGCTGACCAACCGCATCGCGCGGATCGATCCGGCCAGCGGTCATGTGGTGGGCTGGATCGATCTCACCGGCCTGCTCGACGTGAATCAGCTACCCGATCCGGGCAATGACGTGCTCAACGGCATCGCTTACGATGCGCGGCACGATCGGCTGTTTGTCACCGGCAAGCGCTGGCCGAAACTGTTCGAGATCAAACTGGTGAAGAAGCCTTGAGTTTCTGATGCTGGAGCGCGTCCAGATAGGCCGACAGCGCCTGCACGTCGTCATCGCCGAGCGTCTGTGCGACACCACGCACCACCCGGGTATTGCTGGATAAAGCTCCGCGCCAGGCGTATCCGTAGCAGCGTGGCCGGAGGGCCTCGGTTTCAGAGAGGCGTAGTTGCTGGCGAGATCACGCAAGTCCTGGTCGCCGAGTTTCGCAACCTTGCCTGTCATCGCCAGATCGTTACGCGAGTTCGTTACGGAGCGTATGCCGCAGGAGTTGCGCAGGGTCCTGTCGGGAACATTCGCCGAAGACATGCGGATTGCACGCATTCGGCAATGACCCGCATCTGGCGCGAGCGGTGCATCGGGTCAGAGAACGACCGGATCAGGCCATCATCCAGCGTGCGGCCGCACGTCCGGCGACCAAGCCACTGGCCATGCACGCCGTAAGCAGGTAGCCACCTGTCGGCGCTTCCCAATCCAGCATTTCGCCGGCGCAGAAGACACCCGGATGTGTGCGCAACATCAGGTTCCCGTCCATGGCCTCGAGCCGCACTCCGCCGGCGGTGCTGATAGCCTCGGCGATCGGTCGCGGCGCGAGCAGGCGCAACGGCAGGGCCTTGAGTTGCGTTGCCAGCGCCAGCGGATCGGCAAGGATCAACTTGCTGGTCAGTTCGAACACCAGTGCACATTTGGCCCTGTCCAGTCCGGCACGACGCCGCAGCCAGTCGCCGATGCTGTGCTTGCCGCGCGGTGCGGCAAGGCGCGCAGCGAGCGTCGACACGGCGAGTCCCGGCACCAGATCCAGCGTGAGCAGCGCTTCGCCACGCTCTGCCAGCTGTTCGCGCAATTCCGCGCCGACGGCATAGATCAGGCTGCCTTCGATGCCGTATTCGCTGATCACGAACTCGCCCTGGCGCGCATGTTCCAATCCGTGCCGGTCGGTCCAGCGTGCCACCACCGATTTGACCGGAGCCCCGCCAAAGCGGCTGGACAGATGGTCGCTCCATGCCAGTTCGAAGCCGCAGTTCGCTGGTTGCAGTGGTGCAATCTCGACGCCCGCCTTCGCCAGCGCGCCGGCCCATGCGCCATCGGATCCGAGCTGAGGCCAGCTTGCGCCCCCGCACGCCAACACCACCGCCGACGCCGGAACCGCACGTTCGCCCATCGGCGTAGCAAAATGCAGCGCGCCATGGGCCTGCCAGCCCAGCCAGCGGTGATGCATGTGAAAGGTCACTCCCGATTCGCGCAAGCGTCTCAGCCATCGACGCAACAGCGGTGCAGCTTTCAGGTCCGTCGGAAAGATCCGGCCGGAGCTTCCGGCAAAGGTCTCGATGCCGAGTTCGGCCGCCCATGTGCGCACCGCGCCGGCGTCAAAGGCATCGAGCCAGCCAGCAACCTCGATGTGCCGTGCTCCATACCGCTGGACAAATCGTTCGCGCGCTTCGCCGTGGGTGAGATTCAGCCCACCCTTGCCGGCGAGCAGAAATTTTCGCCCGACAGAACTCATGGCGTCATAGAGATCCACCCGCATGCCCGCGGCGCACGCGGCCTCGGCCGCCATCAGGCCGGCCGGACCACCACCCACGACGGCCACGCTGGAAGCAACGATTTGCTGTTTCATTCGCCCATGGTCGCATGCCTTCCGCATCCGACGAATGCCTGACGGAATGCATATTTCCGCCTTTGTCGCGAGCATGTTTATTTGGACGGCTAGAATGCTTGACGTCCAAATCTAATGAATCAACTCAATCCACGGATTAATCATTCGTGTATTCGACATGCTGTCGATTTTCACAAGGTGTCCTTCCTGAATTAATTTTAAATCAATTAAAAACCTTGAAGTTCATTAAGTGAATCTGCAGCCAGTATAGTTAGTCGCAAGTTCTTTCGAGCGCTTGGAGATTGGACCGATCCAAATGCAGTTGCGCGAAACCGTGCCGCGAATGCACCGGTATTCGGCTCTTGCCGTCAAATGTCCGACCCACAACGAAAAGCACGGCTAGATGCGGCCTGTGGACCGACACGTTTTGTGTTCCAGCACGCTTCAATTCGAGAAAACGATTACATGAAGCATTCCACTGGGTCAGCCAAAACTTGTGTGACTCAAGTCACTCATTACTTGAAAAAGTCCTATTGACGATGATCGGATGCGAGGCCTACCGTCAACCAGTTCGCCGAATGGAAGCTTGACGAATGATCCTCAATGGCGACGTTATCAATACCTGTCCAACGTCATACGTAAAATACCTGCGAGTGCGCCTTTTAGGGATATTCAAGGGGATGGCAAACCCGCAGTAACCGAGGATCGTCGAACCAACCAAAAAACAGCGATGCCGTGTCTGTCCACGGTATTCATCCATGAGGTCCATCCGGCCCCATCGGGCTTGTGTGCCTTCAAAAAACTTTGGGAGTTCTAAATGCCAAGTCATTTTCGTCTCAAGCTGCTGGTTGCCGCCATGGGTATGGCGGCGGCCAGCTCGGTCTGTGCAGCCACTGCAAGCACCACCCCCGGCAATGCTTTCGTTGCGCTGGCGCAACCTGCCGTCACCCTGCGCCAAGGTGACATTGCAAGCGGGCCACTGGAGGCATCGCAGCCGATCCACATCGAAGTCGCGCTCAAATTGCGCAATCCCGACCAGCTGCATGCGTTCCTTGCAACGGCCAAGACATCGACATTGTCGATGGTGCAGCACAAGATGACCGGCCCCGAGTTCGCCGCCAGCTATTCGCCCACGGCGGCCCAGGCAAACAAGGTTGCTGCCTACCTGACATCAGCAGGCTTCACCAATGTCGTGATCGCGCCCAACCGCCTGATCATATCGGCAGATGGTCGCGCCGACACCGCGCGGGCAGCGTTCAAGACCACATTCACCAAGGTTGCCACCAAAGATGGCCGTTCGGCCTTCATGAACAACAGCAACGTGCAGATTCCGGCCGCGCTGCAGGACAGCGTGTTGTCCGTGGTCGGTCTGCAGACCGTGCATCAGGCGCACACCTTTGCGGTGGCTGCGCAATCGGGCTATACGACCCAGGCCGTGACCGGTCACAACCCGACCGAGTTCGCCTCGATCTATGGTGGCACCGGCGTGACTACCGCCGCCGGCGTCCCGGTGGGCATCGTCACCCAGGGCAAGATCACCCAGACCATCACCGACCTGAATACCTTCACGTCGCAGAACGGCTTGGCCACGGTCACCACACAGACGGTCAACACCAACGGCACCAGCAGTGATACCAGCGGGCTGGGCGAGTGGAGCCTGGACAGCCAGGACATCGTTGGCATGGCCGGCGGCCAGGTTGGCAGCCTGATCTTCTACAACATCCCGACCCTGTCCAACGCCAACCTCACCGCTGACTTCAACACCATCGTCAATGCCAACGCGACCAAGATCATCAACGTGTCGCTGGGTGAATGCGAGACCAGCGCCCAGGGCGACGGATCGGCCGCAGCGCAGGATCAGATCTTCCAGCAGGCGGTGGCGCAGGGTCAGACGTTCTCCATCTCTACCGGCGATTCCGGAGCTGACGAGTGCGGCAACGGTGGCGTTACGCCGAGCTGGCCAGCCGCATCGCAGTATGTGGTTGCGGTGGGCGGCACCACCCTGAATGCCTCGACCACGACTTGGAGCAGTGCCACGGTGTGGACCAGCGGCGGCGGCAGCTCCAGCACCTTCGAAGCGCAACCGAGCTGGCAGAATGGCGTTGCCCCGGGCAGCAAGCGCGGCCTGCCGGACATCGCCTATGACGCTGACCCGAACTCGGGCTCGAAGATCATTGTCAGCGGAGCCACCCAGCAGTACGGCGGCACCAGCCTGTCCGCACCGCTGTTTGCGGGCACCTGGGCACGGATCATCGCCATCAAGGGATCCAGCGTAGGCTTTGCCGCGCCACTGCTCTACCAGCTGGCAGGATCCGCCTTCCACGACATCACCTCGGGCAATAACGGCGGCGAAAGTGCTGGCGTGGGCTATGACCTGGCCACTGGCCGTGGCGAGCTGATCATCAGCGCGGCCGCCAGCGGCATTGGCGGCGGTGGTGGTGGCGGAAACGTGCCGCCGGTTGCCAACTTCAGCGACACCATCAGCGGCCTGACGGTGAACTTCACCGGCACCTCCACCGACAGCGACGGCACCATCGCATCCAGCGCGTGGAACTTCGGCGACAGCAGCACCTCGACCGCCACCAGCCCGAGTCACACCTACACTGCCGCAGGCACCTACACCGTCTCGCTGACGGTGACCGACAACAGCGGCGCCACCAACACCAAGACCTCGTCGGTGACGGTGTCCAGCGGTGGCGGCGGCGGTGGCAACGTGCTGCAGAACGGTGTGGCCCTGACCGGCCAGTCCGCTGCAAAGAACGCGCAGCTTGCCTACACCGTGGTGATTCCGGCGGGCGCCACCAACCTGGTGATCTCCGAGTCCGGCGGCACCGGTGATGCGGATCTCTACACCAAGTTCGGTTCCGCACCGACCCTGACCAGCTACGACTGCCGTCCGTACGTCACCGGCAACACCGAAAGCTGCACGGTTGCCGCACCGCAGGCAGGCACGTACTACGTGATGGTCAATGCGTACGCCGCCTTCTCCGGCCTCAGCGTCAAGGCAAGCTGGACCGTCGGTGGCGGTGGTGGCGGTGGCAACGTACTGCAGAACGGCACGCCGGTGACCGGCCTGGCCGCGACCACCAACAACGCGGTGAACTACACGATGGTGGTTCCGTCCGGCTCAAGCGCCCTGAAGTTCGCGATCTCCGGTGGTACCGGTGATGCGGATCTCTACGTCAAGCGCGGTTCGGCGCCCACCACCAGCAGCTACGACTGCCGCCCGTACGTTTCGGGTAACACCGAGACCTGCAACATCTCGCCGTCGACGGCAGGTACCTACTACATCATGGTGCGTGCCTACAGCAGCTACACCGGCGTCAAGCTGACCGGCAGCTACACGCACTAAGCCTCTGCGGATAGCCGGCGCGCAGGGATGCGCACCGGCAACACGTGCAAAACCGGGGCCCGGTCGGAAACGACCGGGCCTCTTCATTTCGAACGGCCGCATGGACGTCCGTATCGTGCGCCGGGCCGCCGCGCGGTATGGTGGTGTGCCACCGGTGGAGGATGCCCGATGCACCGATTGTTCCGTCCGTTGTTGCCGCTCGCCCTGTTCGTCGCCGTCTCCGGTCACGCCACCGGAACATCGCCGGTCCTGCCAGCCGAGAAACCGGCGCTTGATGCACTGATCCACGCGCCCGACCCGGTGCAACTTCGCGCCAGCATCGTTCAGCTCGTGGATTTCGGCACGCGGCATACCCTGTCCGATACCCGCTCCGATCACCACGGCATCGGCGCCGCACGACGCTGGGTCAAATCCCGCTTCGAGGCGATCGCGCACGATTGCGGCGGCTGCATCGAAGTGGTCACGCCATCGCGGATGTTTTCCGGCAAGCGCATGCCGGCCTCGACGGAAGTGATGGACGTGGTGGCGATCAAGCGCGGCAAGCGTGACGCCCGCCGTGTGATCGTGATGACAGGTCACCTCGATTCACGTGTCACCGATGTGATGAACAGTAGCAGCGACGCACCCGGGGCCAACGACGACGCGTCGGGCGTGGCTGCGCTCATGGAAGCTGCGCGGTTGCTGTCGAAACAGGACAGCGACGCGACACTGGTGTTCGCCGCATTATCAGGCGAGGAACAGGGTTTGTATGGCGGCAAGGTCCTGGCCGACTACGCCGTAGCGCATGGCTGGCAGATCGAGGCCGAGCTCAACAACGACATCGTGGGCAACAGCCGCGGCCAGAACGGGGTGATCGACAACACCACCGTGCGGGTCTTTTCCGAAGGTACCAAAAGCAACGAGACGGCCGCGCAGGCGGATTTCCGTCGCTACCACGGGGGTGAAATCGATTCGCCTTCGCGCAACCTGGCACGCTACATGGCGACGCTGGCAGACGACTATCTTCCCGATCTGCACGTCAGGATGGTCTACCGCACCGACCGCTATGCTCGCGGTGGCGACCAGGTGCCTTTTCTGGAAGCCGGCTTTCCCGCGGTGCGTATCACCGAGGGCCACGAGAATTACACACGGCAGCACCAAGATCTGCGCACCGAACACGGCGTGCACTACGGCGACACCATCGACGGCATCGACTTCCGTTACCTCGCGCGGATCACCTCGCTCAACGCATTGACCATGGCCGCGCTCGGCCGTGCACCGGCTCCGCCTTCCGCGGTGGAAATCAGCGGGGCACTGACCACCGACACCAGCCTGCGCTGGAACAAGGTTGCCGATGCGGCGGGTTACCGGTTGCACTGGCGCGACACCACTTCAGCGCAATGGCAGCATCAGTCCGTGGTCGGCGATGTCGGCCACGCGATACTGAAGGATGTGGTAATCGACGACTGGTTCTTCGGTGTCTCATCGCTGTCGTCGGATGGTTACGAAAGCCCGGTGGTCTTTCCCGGCTATGCCGGCAGCTTCGAACGCTCGCCCCCGATCACGAAGAAATCAGCGGCCGCAGGCGGTTAGAACCGCACCAGGGACTGGCGCACCCACCGCTCGGCCTGCTAAAAAGCGGACGGGCACGCCATGGG
>JBDTZX010000541.1:0-34352 GCA_040004895.1 Rhodanobacter sp.
CGGCCGCCTCGGCGATGAGAGAATGCGCGACTGTGGCAGAGCCATCACCCGTTAAGGGAGTTTGAGTGCGAGCGATCAAGGGACGCGTTGCCGGTGCCGTCAGTACCGGAGGTGGATTGCGCTTGCGGCATGCGACAAGCTGGCTGGCCGGTCTGGTCATCGTCGTGCTGTCGGTGACGGTGATTCCCGCCGCGCAAGCAGTCATGCCGCGGTATCCGGGCTGGGCGCTGCAATTCGGCGACGATTTTGACGGCCCTTCCGGCCAGTTGCCATCGGCGGAAAAATGGCGATTCGATACTGGCCAGAACTATCCGGGGGGACCGCCGAACTGGGGTACCAACGAAATCCAGACATACACCAGGGACCCCGCGAACATCAGCCTGGATGGAACCGGCAACCTGCAGATCACGCCGCGCCGCGATCCGCAGGGTCACTGGACCTCGGCACGCATTGAAACCGGCACGGATACCTTCAGGGCGCCCGCGGGCGGCGTGATGCGCATCGAGGCGCGGATCCGGATGCCCGATGTCAGCGGCAAGGTCGCGTTGGGTTACTGGCCGGCGTTCTGGGCGCTGGGTCAGTCCTATCGCCGCATTGGCAACTGGCCGCAGGCCGGCGAGTTCGACATCATGGAGAACGTCAACGGCATCAACAGCGTCTGGGGCATCCTGCATTGCGGCGTCAATCCGGGCGGCCCGTGTCACGAGACCAACGGCCTCGGGCGACGGACCGCGTGTGCGCCCAAGGCCTGCCAGGCCGCGTTTCACACCTATACGTTTGAATGGGATCGCAGCCAGACGCCGGGGCAGCTGCGCTGGTATGTCGATCGCAAACTCTATGCCCACGTATCGCAGAACCAGCTGCCCGCCAGTACCTGGAAAGAAGTCACCGGACAAGGCGGCTATTTCCTGCTGCTCAACGTGGCGATGGGCGGCGGCTTTTCGTATGCGATGGCAGGTGGCACTTCCACCCCCGTGGCGGCGACGGCACCAGGTCATACGATGCTGGTGGACTATGTGGCCGTATGGACCCGGATCGGCACCCGCGCTGCACGGTGACTGGATGCGCCTTGGCGCTAAAGCAACTCGACGCCGAATTGCCGCATCAGCAACGCAAACAATCCGAAGCACAGCAGCGTGATCACCACGCAGGCCGCTAGGGTGGGCCAGAAGCCGATACGTGGCAGCAGGGCGGGGAAAATCAGGAACATCGGCAGCGTGGGCAGCACGTACCAGAAGGTGTACCAGGCATGGTTGGCGATTTTTGTCTGTGGCTGGCGTTCGACCTGGAGCCAGATCAGTGCCAGCACTGTCACCAGCGGCAATGCGCCGAGCAAGCCGCCAAGGCGGTCGCTGCGTCTGGCGATTTCGGAAACCACCACCACGACGGCTGCCGTGATCAGGTATTTGGTGATGAGCCACGCCATCAAAGACTTCCCCAGTCAGCTCCGGCTTCACAGGTTACGCCTGCAGACCGCTTGCGCGTCGATCGTGGTTCACCCTTTTTGTACTGCGCGCAATCCTTGTGCTGCGGCAACATGCGGAATGTGACCATCACCTCTGGCGCAATGCGTGTCCATGGGCGTGCACCTCGTCCACCAGCACCTTCACATGCTCCGGATCGACTTCAGGCGTGATTCCGTGACCGAGATTGAACACGTGGCCGGGATGGTTGCCGTAGCTGTCGAGCACGGCCCGCGCCTCGCGCCGGATCACCTCGGGGTTCGCGCGCAGGATCGCCGGATCGAGGTTGCCCTGCAGCGCGACCTTGCCGGCGACCGCGCGACGGGCATCGTCCAGGTCGATGGTCCAGTCGACACCGAGCGCGGCGCAACCGGTGTCGGCCATTTCCGCCAGATGCTGCCCGGAACCTTTGGAGAACAGGATCACCGGCAGCGTGCGGCTGTGTGCGTTCGCCTTCAACGCATCGACCACGCGCGTCATGTAGCGCAGCGAGAATTCGCGGAACGGCGCCGGCCCGAGCAGGCCACCCCAGGTGTCGAACACCATCAGCGCCTGCGCACCCGCGGCGGCCTGGGCGATCAGGTAGTGCGCGACCGCCTGCGCCAGCGTGTCGAGCAGCTGGTGCGCGAGCTTCGGCTCATTCCAGCACATCGCCTTCAGCCTGGCGAAATCCTTCGAGCCGGAACCCTCGACCATGTAGCAGGCCAGCGTCCACGGGCTGCCGGAGAAACCGATCAGCGGCACGCGGCCGCGCAGCTCGCTGCGGATCAGCCGCACGGCATCCATCACGTAGCGCAACTCGCCATCCATATCGGGCACGGCAAGCTTCGCGATATCTGCCGCCGTGCGCACCGGATGCGCGAACTGCGGACCTTCGCCCTGCGCGAACGAAAGACCCAGACCCATCGCATCGGGAATGGTCAGGATGTCGGAGAACAGAATCGCCGCATCCAGGTCGAAGCGTTCCAGCGGCTGCAGAGTGACTTCGCAGGCCAGCTCGGGGTTCTGCGCCAGCGCCATGAAGCTGCCGGCGCGTCCGCGGGTGGCGCGATATTCGGGCAGGTAGCGGCCGGCCTGGCGCATCACCCATATCGGTGTGGTGTCGGTAGGTTCGCGGCGCAGGGCACGCAGGAAGCGGTCGTTCTTCAATTCGTCATGCCTGATTTCATGGTGCATGTTCATCAACGTCCGTAAGGACCTTCCTGTCCCTGCGCGAACATCACCCGGAAGCCGCGCTTGACCTGCGCATCGCGCGCCTTCTCGAAGGCGCTGATGGCCGCGTCGCGTTCCAGAAACTGCTCACGCTTGAGTGCGGCGCGGCCACCCTGTACGCCGGATTCGCGATACAGCGTCCAGCCGCCGAGCAGATCCTGCTCCAGCGTGATCTGGACGTAGCGGGGTGCTTCGGCGGTGCCGGGCACGGTTTGCAGGTAGAGGCGCATGAGTTCCAGCTGGCCGAGCGGCTGGACCAGCCGCGAACCCGACATTCTAGAAGGGCAGCGGCCTGGTAGCGAGCATGAAGCCGGCGACGCCGGTCAAGATCGCTCAAGGCAGCGTCAGCGAACGGTCGTGGCCGTTGGCGTCCAGCGTCGACCGCCAGGAGAACACGCCGGTCACCCACAGCGTCGCCGCACAGATTGCGTCCACGAATGCGTTCGTCGCATGGGCCGGCCCGCTCGATGCGATGACCACCACCCCCAGCAGGCCGGCCAGTGTCATCACCGTGGCCGTGACGTGATAGTGCGGAACGTGGAACAGCGTTGCGAGCGGATAGAAATGCAGGCCCACCACGATGGCAATGATCGGCATCAGGTATTGCACGGCGTGGTGCGTGCCCAGTGCATAGGCGGCGATGTTGATGGCGATGATTTCCGCCGCGAAGATCCCGAGGAAGCGGCGAGTCGTCGACCGCCGTACCGCCAGGGCAGGATCGTTGGCAGCCGTCAGGTACCAGCTGCGCCGAAGCATGCCGATGGCGATCCACAGCAGGACGCCCGTGATCAGCGCGACCAGCGCGTAGCCCGCATTGCCCGCGGCGGGCCACCAGATCGCGATGGCTGACGATGCCCACAGCGCGCCGAAAGCGGCGCAGACCATCACGCCCATGCTGCGTCCGCGCAGGCTGGCCCGACTCAAAATGCGAAGTGTTGCTTTATACATGGCGTGTCTCCCATGGATGGCTGCGGCGAGGAATTGTTTCTTGCCACCTTTGGAGATCATGGTTCCACGGCACGCGAGCGTGCGCCGCTGTACGTCGTCACGGACGGCATCTGACATCTGTCAGGGACGAACGGGCGACGCCCGTTCAGGTCAGCCCGCAGCCGTTGCCGCATGCAACACGGTCAGCACATCCGCTGCACGCACACCGCTCACGATTTCCGCCCGGCCGATACCGCGCCAGAGAATGAGTCGCAACGTGCCTGCGGTGTTTTTCTTGTCCAGTCGCATCAGCGCCAGCAACTGTTGTGGATCCATGCCGTGGGGGACCGTCACGGGCAGGCCCAGTCGCACCAGCAGCCGCTGCAGGCGTAGCGTATGGCCCGATGTGCCCATGCCCAGATGCTCGGACAATTGCGCGGCGAGCAACATGCCGATCGCCACGCCTTCGCCGTGCAGCACGGTGGTGTATCGCCCCGCTGTTTCGATCGCGTGACCGAAGGTATGCCCCAGGTTGAGCAGAGCGCGTTCGCCCTGTTCGGTTTCGTCGCGTTCGACCACGCCGGCCTTGTAACGCACCTTGCGCGTGATCGCTTCCAGCATGGCGGCGGGTTCGCGCGCGGAGAGCGCTTCGGCGTGCTGCTCCAGCCAGGCGAAGAACGGCTCGTCGCCAATCGCCGCACCCTTGATCACCTCGGCCAACCCGGCGCGGTATTCGCGATCGGGCAGGGTGCGCAGCGTGTCAATGTCGGCGATCACCGCACGCGGCTGGTGGAACGCGCCGGCGAGATTCTTGCCGGCGGGAAGGTTCACGCCGGTCTTGCCGCCCACCGACGAATCCACCATCGCCAGCAGGGTGGTCGGCATCTGGATGAAATCGATGCCGCGCATCCAGCACGCCGCACTGAAACCGGCGAGGTCGCCGACCACGCCACCGCCCAGCGCGATGATGCAGGCGTCACGGGTGGCGCCGAGTTCAGCCAGTGCTTCCATCGCGCGGCCGACGTTGGCGAAACTCTTGTGCGCTTCGCCGTCGTCGAGCAGGAACGACGACCAATGCAATCCATCAAGGCCTTGCGCGATGCGCTCCAGATACAGCGGCGCGACCGTACTGTTGCTGATCACCAGCGCATGTCGACCACGCAGCATCGCGCGCCAGCGTGCGTGATCGGCGAGCAGGCCGGCGCCGATCCATACCGGATAGCTGCGCTCGCCCAGGGCGACGTGGACGGTCTGGAATTCGGACGGATTCATGCGGTCTGCTGTGGGGAATGGAAGGGCTGGCGTTGCCAGTGATGATCGATCAGTGCGATGCATTGCGCGCTGGCACTTGCGACGCTGCCATGTTCACCCGGCACGGCAAGGTCGGTGGTTTCCAGATACAGCGGCCCGCGGATCTGCGCCATCGTCTGCAATCGTTCGAGGCGATCGGGCACGGCAAGCAGCGGGCGGCGATGGTCGCGTTCCAGGCGTTCAAGCTGTTGCTCGATGGTGGTCTGCAACCAGACCACAAAACCGCGTTCGCGCAGGTGCTGGCGGTTGGGTGCAGCGAGCACTGCCCCGGCGCCGGTAGCCAATACCAGCCCTCTGCGCTGGCTGCATTCGTCGAGCAAGGCGCTCTCGCGCTGGCGGAAGCCGGCTTCGCCCTCGATCTCGAACACCGTGCTCACGTCCACGCCGCAATGCCGTTCAATTTCCTGGTCGAGATCGACGAAGGGCAGTTCATAATGCGCGGCAAGGCGACGCCCGACCGACGTCTTGCCGGCACCGGTCGGGCCGATGATGAACAGGTTGTGTGACGGGTTCATTCGTGAATGCTAGCAGGCCCGGTTGTGGCCACTCTGGCTGCGTTCGCGAATGTCGGCAGGACAACTTCAATGGTTGTGGGAGCGATGCGCGGGTGAGTGAACAGGTATTGCTGGCTGGCTGCGGTGATCTCGGCATGCGGGTGGCGCCCCTGCTGCTGGCGCGCGGCGACGAAGTTTGGGCGTTGCGCCGGCATCCGCCCGCAGACGACAGCAGCGGTGTTCGTTGGCTGCAGGGCGATCTGACCCGCCCCGAAACGCTGCGCGACCTGCCGCGCGACATCACGCAACTGATCTATCTTCCGACGCCCGATCGACGTGACGAGGCGGCGTATCGCGCGGTGTTTGTCGATGGCTTGCACCATCTGCTCGATGCGCTCGACACGGCGTCGTTGCGGCGCGTGCTGCTGGTTTCATCCAGTGCGGTCTACGGCGATCATGCGGGCGACTGGGTCGACGAATCGACGACGCCATCTCCGGCTGGCTTCAACGGCAAACTGCTGTGCGAGGCCGAAGCGTGGCTGGCGGCGCAGCGTGCACCTTCCATCATCCTGCGGCTGGCCGGGCTCTACGGTCCCGGGCGCTTGCAGTTGCTTGATCGCCTGCGCACCGGTCATGCGAGCGCACCGCGCAAGAAAAAACACTGGGCCAACCGCATCCACATCGACGACGCTGCGGCAGCCGTGGCGCATCTGCTGGCACTGTCCGATCCGCTGCCGCTGTACGTTGGCGCGGACAGCACGCCGCTGCCGCTGGACGTGCTGTATGACCATCTTGCCGAACTGCTCGGCGGGCCGCCGGTTGCCGATGGTGCGTCGCCGCCGGGCGTTGGCAGCAAGCGGCTGAGCAACGCGCGATTGCGTGACAGCGGATTCGTGCTGCGCTGGCCGGACTCGCGGGATGGTTACGCGGCATTGTGCAACTAGACGTTGCGGCAGAACGATGCATATTTCCAACCCAAGAAATGGTCAGTGATTACCGAACGCGCGCAATTGCGAGAAAGATTCGAGCAGATGGAGGACGACGAACTGCTGCGACGTTATCGTTCCGGCGACATGACGATTCTCGCTTCGGATGTGGCCGTCGAGGTCTTGCGAAAGCGGAACCTGTCGACCGAGATGCCGCCTGCGACGGAGTCGGAGATCGTTGCTGTTCCTGCGGGCCTGGAGGAATTCGGGGACGTGGTTTGCCTGACGCGAGTCGCTTCTCCGGTCCAGGCGGAACTCCTGTGTGGTCTGCTGTCGTCTGAAGGCGTGAATGCCATCGCGGTTGATTCGAATCTGGTCCGCGTGAATCCGATGCTGACGCAGGCGCTGGGCGGCATCCGGATCATGGTTCACGAATCCGAACTTGAGCTTGCACGTGAAATCGAAGCGGCATTTCGCCGAGGCGATTTTGCACTTTCAGCCGACGATTGAAGATCGATGCCACCATCCAACCCGACGTACCAGGAGAAGCCCATGCCCAACACCATTTCCCATAGCCAGGTCAGCACCGGCAACGAGCTCGTCGGTTATCGCATCACGCGATCGCTCGGCGTCGTGCGCGGCATCACCGTGCGTTCGCGCAGCGTGATCGGCAATATTGGCGCGGCGCTGCAGACGCTGGTCGGCGGCAATATCTCGATCTACGCGGAGTTGTGCGAGAAATCACGCGAGGATGCGTTCGAGCTGATGCTGCAGCACGCGGCTGCGCTTGGCGCCAACGCGATCGTTGCGATGCGTTACGACGCCAACGAAATCGCCGAGGGCGTGACCGAAGTGCTCGCCTATGGCACGGCCGTGCAGGTCGAGCCGTCGGCCTGACGGTTGCCGCACTGCGGCTTGTCCGTGTGCGCAGCCGCAGCGCAGACTCGGGCTTCAGGACAAGGGAGCGTGCCGCGCCGCCTGCGCGGCCCCACCGGAGTGCAAGCCATGTCGGTCGCCAAGGTCATTGAAATCAATGCGTCATCCAGCAAGGGTATCGAGCACGCCGTGCAGCACGGCCTGAGCAAAGCCTCAGAGTCGGTGAAGAACATCAAGGGCGCCTGGGTCAACGAGATCAAGGTGGTGACGAAGGACGACGGCAGCATCACCGAGTGGCGCGTCAACATGAAAGTCAATTTCGTCGTCGACTGACCGGTCGTGTCCCGGGCCGGATGGTGGGCCTGACCTGATCGTGTGACGCGTGCCGGCGCTCAGCCGTGACTGAGCCCGGTGACGTGCCGTGCGTCGTCGTATTCCACGCAGGTATCGGCCAGCGCCGGCAAGGTCGCCAGCGCGTGGCGGCTCAGGCGTTCGAAATGCGCAAGAAAGCGGTCCATCGAGGTGGCGTCCATCGCCAGTGGTGCGTGGCGGGCGATCAGGTCTTCTTCCTGTTCGCTGCGCCAGCGACGCACGATGTCCCAGTTCGGCGCCTGCAACACGATCAATGCGTCGAACTTGCGCCATAGCGGCTGATAGCCGCGAAGCTGCTTGTTGACCCAATGGCGCCAGCTGCCATCGGCGTCTTCGGTGCGTTCCAGCTCGTTGGCGGGTGTGGCGAGCGCACCCTGCAGCTGTGGCCGGATGCCCAGCGCCCAGCCTTCCACGATCACCAGCCGGGGTGGCTGCGTGATGCGCGGCCAGCGCGACGGCGGAATGCGTGTGTCGCGACCCTTGTCGAAACGCGGGTGGGTCACCGGCAATTTCTCCGAGGCGCGCGGCAACGCGGCCAGCACCGAAAGCAGCAGTTCGATCTCGTGCGTGCCGGGTACCCCACGGCTGCGCAACAGTGGATGGATCTGCTGCGCCAGTGTTTCGCGATCGCCGCGCGCATAGTAGAAGTCGTCCAGCGAAAGCACTTCAGTCGGCCAGCCGCGCGCTTCGGCCTGGACTTTCATCACCCGTGCCAAGGTGCTCTTGCCGCTGCCTTGCAGGCCCGACAATCCGAGAACGTACGGCCGCCGCGAACGGGCGATACGGCCGGCGTACTGGTCGAGCAGGTGCCCGGCAAGGGCCTCATTCTGCATGCTGGCGGCGGTCATCATCCGCGCAGAACCGCATGGCCCGCGAGCTGGCCCGGCAGCTTGCGTCGAGAAAGCAAGCACATGCGCTTTTGACAGAGCATGCTGGAGCATGACGGCGTTGTGTTCGCCCGATCGATGTGGGAAGCATGAAGCATTGCACTATCATCGGTCGGGTTCATCCGCGCCATGATGGCGCGACTCGGTCACGATGCAAAAGGAAAGTTTCATACCCATGCTCAATTCCGAGATCCTGGCTACATTCCTGAGCCTGCTGGCCGAAGCCAAGAGCAGCGGCGATCGCGAGCCGACCGCGATGAATCTGGCGACCGTCGACGGCTCCGGCCGAGTGGCATCGCGCATCGTGCTGCTCAAGGATGTCGACGAGCGTGGCCTGCGCTTTTTCACCAACTATCAGAGCGACAAGGGCGCCCAGCTCGAGGCGCATCCGCAGGTTGCGCTGTGCCTGCACTGGAAGCAGTTGCGTGACGGCGTGCAGGTGCGGGTGGAGGGTGCTGCACGCAAGCTGCAGGCCGAGGAGTCGGATGCCTATTTCACCACGCGTGCCCGCGGCAGCCAGATCGGCGCCTGGGCATCGCTGCAATCGCAGACACTGCCCGATCGGGAAACCTTCGAACAGCGATTGGCGCGTTACGAGCAGGAATTCGATGGTCGCGACGTGACGCGTCCGCCGCACTGGGGTGGCTATGTGGTCGAGCCCGATGCGCTGGAATTCTGGTACGGCGCCGAGTTCCGCTGGCATGAGCGTGTGCGCTGGAATCGCCACGGCCAGACCTGGACGAGCCGGCTGCTTTACCCGTGACGCGGGCGACGCCCGTCACGCACGTGGCGCAGGACGGGTTCGTCGTGCATACCCGCGGCCGCGGCTTCAACGACATCACCGCGCGGGTGGTCGATGCAGTAGCCGCCAGCCACGTGCAGATGGGGCTGGCAAATATCTTCACCGCGCACACCAGCTGTTCGCTGCTGATCAGCGAAAATGCCGATCCTGCAGTACGCGACGACCTGGAGCGCTGGTTCAGCCGCAGCGTGCCGGATGGCGACGCCCTGTTCGAGCACGATGCGGAAGGACCGGATGACATGCCGGCGCACATCCGCTCGATCCTCACCGGCGTCAGCCTCGCGCTGCCGGTGCATGGCGGCAGGATCATGCTGGGCACCTGGCAGGGCATCTACCTGTGGGAACACCGCATCGATGCACACCAGCGCAAGGTCACCGTGACGGTGCTGGGGCATTGAACGGGTGAGCGACCACTATCCGCAACGCATCGTCTGCCTTACCGAGGAGCCGACCGAAGTGCTGTACGCGCTCGGCGAGGAGGGCCGCATCGTCGGCATCTCCGGCTTTACCGTGCGGCCGGCGCGTGCGCGCAGGGAGAAGCCGAAGGTTTCGGCCTTCGTCAGCGCGAAGGTCGGCGAGATCCTGAAACTCGAGCCGGATCTGGCGATCGGTTTTTCCGACATCCAGGCTGACATCGCGCGCGAGCTGATCAAGTGCGGTGTGGAGGTGTGGATCAGCAATCACCGCAGCGTCGATGGCATTCTCGCGTACATCCGAAGGCTCGGCGCGATGGTCGGCGCGCATGAAAAGGCCGAAGCGTATGCGCGGCTCGCCGAACAGCACATCGCCGACGTGCGCGTTGCGGTGGCGCAACTGCCGAAACGGCCGCTGGTCTATTTCGAGGAATGGGACGAGCCGATGATCACCGGCATCCGCTGGGTCGCCGAGATCGTCGGCATTGCCGGTGGCGACGACTGTTTCCCCGAGCTTTCGCGCGAGCCGTTGGCGAAGCAGCGCATCCTGCCCGACGGCGACGAGGTGATACGGCGCGCGCCCGACATCGTTTTCGGTTCATGGTGCGGCAAGCGTTTTCGGCCGGAGAAAGTCGCGGCGCGGCCGGGATGGGATGCGATTCCGGCGGTGCGCAACGGTGACCTGCACGAGATCAAGTCACCGATCATCCTGCAGCCGGGGCCGGCGGCATTGTTCGATGGGCTGGACGAGATTCATCGGATTGTTTCGGAGTGGGCGCGGCGCTGAACTTTTGGCCTGCGAACCCACTCGGTGCGAGGCTTCCCGTTCGTGATGGGCCGTGTCTCAAGGCGATCAAAAACGTCTCAGGCACCCACGGCCAGTCGCGTCCCCAGATCCAGCAACGGCGCCGCCACCAGCAATCGCGTCAGCAGCAGCACGATCATCACCACGGTCGGTGCAAAATCGATCTGGCCGAAGACCAGCTTGCCCTGCAGCGGGCGCAGCAGCGGCGTGACGATGTTGCCGGCCAGACGCAGCACGGGTTGTCTGCGATCCGCTGCGAACATGCTGGCCAGCGACCAGCCGAAGATCAGGACCAGGTAAAAAAGCAGCACGAAGTCGAGCAGTTCGGCAAGCGACAGCACCAGCAGTCCGACCGGATGCGGCAGCACCCCGAGCAGGGAAAACAGCAGCAGGCGCTTCAGCAGCATCGCCAGCCACGCCAGCAGCAAGGCGGCCAGATTGATCCGGCGCCAGTTCGGCAACACGCGACGGATCGGCGCAAGCACCGGATTGGTATAACGATAGACGAACTGGCTCAGCGGGTTGTTGAAATCCGCGCGACACGCTTCCGCCAGCAAGCGCAGCAGCAGCAGCGCGACGACCGCATCGAACGCCAGTTCGATCAGCATCGACAGTGCGTTGATCAGATAGCTCACGAGAGCTTGTCCAGGCTGGCGGCGAGCTCTTTACCGCGCAGGGTCGCCGCCGCCACCGCGCGACCGACCATTCGTGCCAGACCGTCAGCCGCGAAGCTCTCCAGCGCGGCCTGGGTGGTGCCATGGGGCGATGTGACGCGCTGGCGCAGGATGGCGGGATCCTCGCCACCCTCGACCAGCATGCGGCCGGCACCCAGGCAGGTCTGTGCAGCGAGTGCGCGGGCGGTGTCGCGCGGCAGTCCCTGCGCCACGGCGGCGGCTTCCAGCGCCTCGACCAAGGCAAAGAAGTAGGCCGGTCCGGAACCGGAGAGCGCGGTGACGGTATCCATCTGTGCCTCGTCGTCGATCCAGCGGGTGATCCCGGCGGCGTCCAGGATGTGCTGAGCCTGCGCCTTCTGCGCCGGGCTGACCCGGCTGTTCGCGCACAGGCCGGTGGCGCCCGCGCCGATCAATGCCGGGGTGTTGGGCATGCAGCGCACGATCGGCAGACCGATGCCGAACCAGCGTTCGAGCTGGTCCAGCCGCACGCCTGCAGCGATCGAAATCAGCAGCGGACGGTTGCGCTGCAGGATATCGCGCAGTTCGGCGTGGATCGCCGGCATGATCTGCGGTTTGACCGCCAGCAGGATCACTTCGGCCTCCGCCACAGCGAGCCGGTTCTCGGCGTAACAGGCCACGCCGAATTCGCGACCGAGCGCGTGGCGCGCTTCGGCCAGCGGTTCGGCCACTGCGATGGCCGCCGCGGCGACCCCGGTTTTCAGCAGTCCACCGATCAGGCTCCGTGCCATGTTGCCGCCGCCGATGAAGGCAAGTCGTGTCATGCAGCGTTCCTCGAACCATCCAGCGCCCTACTTTACCGGAGCCGATGCCGGCGCAGCGCCACCGTTGGGCGCCAGAGTCGTGCCGCAGGGCGCACGGGATGTCCGCGCGGTGATTTTGCATGGATCCATTCAAACCGGGTCGACAGTTTGCAGTTGCCGCATGAAAAATACTGGCCGCACAGCCTGTTGCGCGAGTAGTATCGACCCGGTCGCAGGGGGATTCGGGTTCGTTCGTTTCGCGGGGTCTTTCGTTTCTGCGCCAGGCGCGGTGACGAACGGATCAGGCGAAGGGCATCCGCCTGCCGCGTCTTCCAATTCATGCCATCCAGACGATCGGTAAGGGGAACGATAGATGGACATTGCCGAACTACTTGCCTTTTCGGTGAAGAACAAAGCCTCGGACTTGCACCTGTCCGCTGGATTGCCGCCGATGATTCGTGTCGACGGCGACGTGCGCCGCATCAACATTCCGGCGCTCGAACACAAGCAGGTGCATTCGCTGATCTACGACATCATGTCGGACAAGCAGCGGCGCGATTACGAGGAGTTCTACGAAACCGACTTCTCGTTCGAGATTCCCGGCCTGGCGCGTTTCCGCGTCAACGCGTTCAACCAGAACCGCGGCGCCGGTGCGGTGTTCCGTACGATTCCCTCGGAAGTGCTGACGCTGGAAGATCTGGCGTGCCCGCGCATTTTCAAGGAGCTGATCGAGCAGCCACAGGGCCTGATCCTGGTCACCGGTCCGACCGGTTCGGGCAAGTCGACCACGCTGGCGGCGATGGTCGACCACATCAACAAGAACGAATACGGGCACATGCTGACGATCGAGGATCCGATCGAATTCGTGCATACCTCGCAGAAGTGCCTCGTCAACCAGCGCGAAATCCACCGCGATACCCTGGGTTTCAACGAGGCATTGCGCTCGGCGCTGCGCGAGGATCCGGATTTCATCCTGGTGGGCGAGTTGCGCGACCTGGAAACCATCCGGTTGGCGCTGACCGCCGCCGAAACCGGCCATCTGGTGTTCGCCACCGTGCACACCAGCTCGGCAGCGAAGACGATCGACCGCATCATCGACGTGTTCCCGGCCGGCGAAAAGCCGATGGTGCGTTCGATGCTGTCCGAGTCGCTGCGTGCGGTGGTATCTCAGTCACTGCTGAAGAAAGTCGGCGGCGGGCGCATCGCGGCACACGAGATCATGGTCGGCATTCCTGCGATCCGCAACCTGATTCGCGAGGACAAGGTGGCGCAGATGTATTCGTCGATCCAGACCGGCCAGCAGTTCGGCATGCAGACCCTGGATCAGTGCCTGCAGGATCTGGTAAAGCGCGGTCTGGTGACTCGTCAGGAAGCGTCCACCTATGCCAAGAACAAGGATGCTTTCAAGTAACCGGAGGACGCGCGTCCACCCGGACGCTCCGGAACTGTTTTCACTTTTCTACTTCCGCAATTCTGTCTCCCGAGGAGACTCGCCATGAGCGATTTCGATTTCACTTCGTTCCTCAAACTGATGGTGCACAAGAAGGCCTCCGACCTTTTCATCACCGCCGGTGTGGCGCCTTCGATGAAGGTCCAGGGCCGCATCGTGCCGATCACACAGAGCCCGCTGAGCGTGCAGCAATCGCGCGACATGGTGATCAACGTGATGACGCCGGGCCAGCGCGAGGAGTTCGAGAAGACCCACGAATGCCAGTTCGCGATTTCCGCGCAGGGCGTCGGCCGTTTCCGCGTGTCGTGTTTCTACCAGCGCAACTGTGTTGGCATGGTGCTGCGCCGGATCGACTCGAAGATTCCGACCACCGAGGAGTTGAACCTGCCGCCGGTGATCAAGCAGCTGGCGATGACCAAGCGCGGCATCATCATCTTCGTTGGCGCCACCGGTTCGGGCAAATCGACCTCGCTGGCGGCGATGGTCGGCTATCGCAACCTGAACTCGACCGGTCACATCATCACCATCGAGGATCCGATCGAGTACGTGCACAAGCACGAAGGCTGCATCATCACCCAGCGTGAAGTCGGTATCGATACCGATAGCTGGGAGGCTGCGTTGAAGAACACGCTACGCCAGGCGCCCGACGTGATCATGATCGGTGAGGTGCGCACGCGGGAAGGCATGGATCACGCGATCGCGTTCGCCGAAACCGGCCACCTGGTGCTGTGCACGCTGCACGCCAACAACGCCAATCAGGCGATGGACCGCATCCTGCATTTCTTCCCGGAGGATCGCCGCCAACAGCTGCTGATGGACCTGTCGCTGAACCTGAAAGGCATCGTGGCGCAGATGCTGATTCCGACGCCAGATGGCAAGGCGCGTCGCGTGGCGGTGGAAATTCTGCTGGGTACGCCGCTGGTGCAGGATTTCATTCGCCAGGGCGAGATCCACAAGCTCAAGGAAGTGATGAAGGAATCGACCCTGCTTGGCATGAAGACGTTCGACCAGAGCCTGGTCGAGCTGTATCACGCCGGCGAAATCAGCTACGAGGATGCTCTGCGGCATGCCGACAGCTCGAACGAGGTGCGCCTGCGCATCAAACTGGCGCAGGGCGGCGACGCGCACACGCTGTCACAGGGGCTGGATGGAGTGGAGCTGGAAGAAACCCGCGATGCGAACCACTTCGGCGGCAGCAACCTGCTGAATCGCTGAAATCACTGCATGCGAAATGAAAAAGGAGCCGCATGGGCTCCTTTGTCATTTCCGTTCAAGCGTGGCGCTTACTGTGCAGCCGATGTATCCGGGCTCACAGTCAAGCCACTGGCATCAACACTCTTGACGCCTTTCACGTGCTTGGCGACGCGCTCGGCGCGCATCTTTTCCTTGCCGGTGGCAACCGTTCCCGAAAGCGAAACGACACCGTCGTCCGTGGTCACCGAAATATCGGTTGCCTTGATGCCCTTGGTGGTGCCGAACTCGGACTTCACCTTGGTGGTGATCCAGGCATCGGCAGCCTTGTCGGGCACGGTCTTGTTGTCCGACGACTTCTGCATCGAACCGGCTGCATCCTGGGCGGCAACCTGGGCAAGCGGGGCCGCTGCAAAGGCGACGACCAGGCCGGCGGCGAACAAGCTGTTACGAATCATCGAATGGTTGCGCATAGAAATCTCCTCGGGGATAAGGTCTGCCCGGAAAGGGCAGCCGGTTACCGTAGTGCCGGTTTCCGTGGCCCCATGGCAACAGTGGTCACGTGAATATCGCGTGGGCATCGAATGCCTCGATTCAGCAAACGATTACCTATGCGAAGAAGACGTCATGCGCATGTTTGATCCGCGTTCGGTGCACATGAAAAAGCCGGAGCGCAATCGCGCTCCGGCTTTGGCAACAAACGAACTTATTTCAGTACAGTCTGGCTGGTGATCACCACACCATCGTCGGCGACATGCATTTCCACATCGATGCTGTCCACGCGTTCCGCCTGCGCTTTCATCGCCGCGAACTGGGCTTTCGAACGGGCCGCATTGGCAGCGGCAGTCTGGCTGGCGTCGTCGGTGCTGTCGCTGCCATCGACCGACGGTTCGTCGCTCTTGCTCATCGCGGCACTTGCGGCGGCCAGGCTGTCGACCTTCTGCTCCATCAGCTGCAGCCAGCTCAGGTACATCGCGCCGCTCAGATGCATGCGCGTCATGCGACCGGCGTCGCCGCCGGAGGCCTTGAGGGTATCGCCGATCTTGGCGTCCTCACCCGCGCCCACGCCAAGTGCCAGTGCCTTGCCGCTCATCGCTACCCACGCCGGCTGGCCGAGCATCCCGGTCATGTCCTGCGGCAACGCCAGCGGCTTGCCATCGTTGGTCACCTTCAGCTGCGCCAGCGCAGGCACCATCATCTGCCCCATCGCCAGCAGGCCGGTGGGGTTGTTGGTGGCAAGCACGATGCGCCCGCTGAACGTGGGCAGGGTGCTGCCCGGTGCGGAAGCCAGCGTGTCCAGCGCGATGCGCAGACCGAGCATGTCGCCAAACGGCGGAATCGCCGCCTTCTGCGTCGCCGGACCAAGCTTGGCGAAGCCGTCGTTGAGATCGGTCAGTTCGGGGCAGGTGAACGGTTTGGCTGCGACCGCATCAGCCTGAGCGGACCAGAACGTGCGCAACTGCGCAACCGGCAGCGCCAGACTCAAATCGAACGGTGCCGTGCCCGCACTGCCCAGTCCAGGCAGTTCGACCTTGAGCCCGGAGAACGCCTTGCTGATGTCATCGGCCAGCGCCACGTCGAAGCGCGCGTTCTGATGCTTGGCGTCCAGCTGGGTGTAGCCGAAGCTCAGGGTCGGAACACGGGCAGCGATCCGCCCGGCCTCGGCCACGCAGCTGGGGGATGTCTGCAACTGGTTCGCCACCGGCTCGCCGGTCTTGGCCGATTCGGCCTGCGCGTGTGCCTTGCGCAATGCGCCCAGCAAGGGGTCCGTGCCACTGAACGCCAGCGGCAGGGCGCGGGTCAGATCCAGATCGCCGACCACCCATTTCTGGTAGCCCTTGGCCTTGGCCAGTGTCGCCAGACGACCATCGTCCTGCAGGCTCTTTTCCGGCCGGTCCAGACCGAGTGCCTGACGCAGCAGCGAAGGCGATGCATCGGCCGGCAGCAGCGACGCGACCGCCTGCTTGCCGACGGTAGCGAGGATCACCTGCGTGCCCGAGGCGGCGGAGACGTACTTGCGATAACTCTGGTCGCCGATCTTGGCGACATCCAGTTTCTTGCCATAGGCCGTTTCAAGCCGGCCAAGGAAACCCTCGAACGCGGCCGGGTCGCTCAGCTGAAAACGCATGACCGGTGACAGGCCAATGCCGTAGATGGCGGAGTAACCCTTGAGATCGAGGCCGGCATTCTGCGAGAAGGTCTCGATCGTCTTGCCGCTGAATTCGGCGCTCAGCGCTCGCAGCAGGCGGGCGCCATCAGGATCCTTTTTCGCGAGCTGGTCGGCGGCGGAATTGATCTGCGCCAGCTGCGACGGCAATTGCGAATCCGCCTGGGCCAGCATCGCCTTGCGGGTGTCGTCGTCCAGTACGTCCAGATTGGCGATGACGTACGGCGTGTCCGCCGGTACGAATGCCAGTGGTGCATCCTTGTCCTTGTGCCCGCAAGCCGCCAGCAGGACGCCAGCAAAGCCCAGCGCGAAAAAGCGCGTCGTCGATCGCATGTTGATCCCCGGTAGTGTGAGTGTCGCGCGCATATTATGCCCGGCTTTGGCTTTTGTTGCGATGCGCCAAGCCCGGCCGGAATGTGGTCCGGCCGCGGGAAACGGGATCAGCGCGCCAGTACCTCGTTCAGCACGGCCATTCGCACGAACACGCCATTGCCGACCTGCTCCAGGATCCGCGACTGAGCCCCGTCCGCCACCGCCGAGGCGATTTCGATGCCGCGATTGATCGGCCCCGGGTGCATCACCAGGCAGCCTTTTGCGGCCAGTGCCAGCCGACGCGTATCGAGGCCGAAGCGGGTGAAATAGGCGGCTTCGTCCGGCAGCTCGGTGGAAGCCATGCGTTCCTTTTGCAGACGCAACATGACCACCGCATCGGCATCCGCGATCGCTTCGTCGAAATTGTGGTGTCGCTCGCAGTGGGGAAATTCGTCCGGCACCGGCATCAGGGCAGCCGGGCCACACAGGCGGATGCGTTTCGCGCCCAGTGCTGTCAGTGCATGGATATCCGAACGCGCCACGCGGGAATGCTTGATGTCGCCGCAGATCACCACCGTGAGATTCTCGAAGTCCGGCCGGTGCTGACGAATCGTCAGCACGTCGAGCAGCCCCTGGGTGGGATGCGCGCGGTTGCCATCGCCGGCGTTGATCACCGATACCCCGCTCATCGCGTGGCGCACCAGCTCGTCCGGGGTGCCCGACTCCTTGTGTCGCACAACAATCGCATCGAGGTGCATCGCCTCAAGCGTATGCAGCGTGTCGAACAACTCCTCGCCCTTGCTGGTGGAAGAAAATCCGAGATCGAAATTGACTACATCGGCACCGAGCCGCCGCGCCGCCAGTTCGAACGAGGTGCGGGTGCGCGTCGAGGGTTCGAAGAACAGATTCAGCACGGTGCGTCCGGCCAGCAAATCGAGCTTGCGGGTGCCATGCGCGCAGGCATCGCGCAGCGCCTCGGCGCGATCAAGCAGACGCTCGATGGTGGCGCGCGGCAGGTTTTCCAGCGTGGTGAGGTGGCGCAGGCGAGGGCTCATGGCAGCAGGTCTGGAAGTGAGGGGATGTGGATCAGCGCTGGTTTTCGTTCGCCGGCGCGGTTGCCGCACCGCTCAACCAGCGCTCCACGATCACCGCGGCCGCTTCTGCGTCGATCGCGACGGCATCGCGACGGCGCTTCAGCCCGGCGGCACGGGCTGCGGCAAAACGCTGGGCCGCTTCCTGCGAACTGTGTCGTTCATCGACCAGCACCACCGGCAGATCGTAGCGCTGCTGCAACTGGGCAGCGAAGCGTCGTGCATGGCGACTGGCGGATTGTTCGCCGCCGTCCAGCGTCAGCGGCAATCCGACCACCAGGGTATCGGGCAGCCATTCCTTGCGCAGGCCATCGAGCCGGCTCCAGTCCGGTTCGCCGTCGCGGATCGGTATGGTGGTCAGGCCGCGCGCACTGGCGGTGAACGAGTTGCCGACCGCCACGCCGGTCAGGCGGCTGCCGACATCGAAGCCGAGCACGCAGCTCATGCGTGACCCGCATAGCCGGACAGCTGCCGCGGATCGACGCCGACCAGACCGGCAGCGGCGCTCCAGCGCTCCTCCAGCGGCGTGTCGAACACCACGCGACCGCAGGCTTCGGCGGTCAGCCAGGCGTTGTCCATCAGCTCTTGCTCCAGCTGGCCGGCTTCCCAGCCCGCATACCCCAGCACCATGATCGCCTGGCGCGGTCCTTCGCCGGCGGCCATCGAAACCAGGATGTCGCGCGAGGTGGTGACCGACCAGTCGGTGTTGATGCGGTAACTCGACTCCCAGTCGCCGGGCTCGCGGTGCAGCACGAAACCACGTTCCTGCTGCACCGGTCCACCGATCAGCACCGGCGCATCAGCCAGTTCGATATCGGTACATTCGAGTTTCATCTGCGCCAGCACATCGCCGAAACGATAGTCGGACAGCTGGTTGACCAGCAGGCCGACCGCGCCATCCTCATCGTGCTGGCAGAGCAGGGCGACTCCGCGCGAAAACGGCGGCTCCGCCTGATTCGGCATGGCAATCAGGAAGTGGCCGGTAAGCGTCGAGGGTTGCATGACGGACATGCGCCTAGTGTAAGCGCAGCAAAGCCCTGCGCGGGTCATCGGCGTATCGCTTCAGCGCGTCTGCAGCACGTTGTCGGGCTGGAACTGCCAAGTCCGCGTGATGTTGAGTTCGTCGATGCGTTCGCCACTCTTCGGCGCCGGCGGGAATGGGGCGGCCAGCCGCACGATGCGCTCGGCGGCGGAGTCCAGCAGCTTCTGGCCGGAACTCTGGATCACCTCGATGCTCTTGATGCTGCCGTCGAGGTTGAGCACCACCGTCAACAGTACATCGCCGTGCAGGCCGCGACGACGCGCCTCGTCGGGGTAGTTCAGATTGCCAACCCGTTCGACCCGGTCGGACCAGCCGCGCATATAGGCGGCAAAGGCATATTCCCGGGTGCTGGCGGTGAGATATTTGACCTTTGGCCGTTTGGCGTAGTTTTCCTTCTTGTTGCGCAACTCGGCGGCCAGCTGGGCGATGGCCAGCTGGCGTCGCAGCTCGTCGGCGGTCGGTGGCTGGTCCACCGGATCCACCCGGGTCTGCGCCGTATCGCTGGCGACGGTGAAATCGGTGGCGCCGCTGGTGGTCACCAGACGCGTCGGTGTCGCCTCGCGCGCCTGCGGCGTGGACGCCTCGACCGCCTGCGCCGCGACGCCCGGATCCGGCCGCGGCAGGGCGCCGGAGAACATCTGCGACGGGCGTGCGGCCTGATCGCTCTGGCCGCCGCCGGTGTTGTTGGCCTGAGCCAGGAAGTCCGCCTTGTCCGGCGCTTCCTGGTTGGCCACATTGACCAGAGTGACATCCAGCGTGGGCAGGGTGGATTTTGTCTTTGCGAAATGGAACGTGATGCCCAGCAGCAGCACGCCATGCAGCAACAACGAGAACAGCATGGTCGCGCCGATCGGCTCCGGCGCGGATTGAACGTTTGCGGTGGTGCTCACGCGATGCGATTTCCGATGGCGTGTTCGACGACGTCGAACAACTGGCCGGCAATGTTAAGTCCGAACTGCGCATCCAGCTCACGTATGCAGGTCGGCGATGTGATGTTGATCTCGGTCAGGTAGTCACCGATGACGTCCAGGCCGACGAACAACAGGCCACGGCGGCGCAATTCCGGGGCTACCTGTGACACGATCCAGCGGTCCCGATCCGAAAGCGGCACGCCTTCGCCGCGCCCGCCGGCGGCGAGATTGCCGCGGAACTCGTTGCCCTGGGGAATCCGTGCCAGCGCATAGGGTACCGGTTCGCCGTCGATCACCAGGATGCGCTTGTCGCCGGCGCTGATCTCCGGAATGTATTTCTGTGCGATCGCCAGCTGCCGCCCTTCGCCGTGTGAATCGCCAGCCAGCAGCGTCTCGAGCATCGAATTGAGATTGCTGTCGCCGGTCTTCACGCGGAAGATGCCGCGGCCGCCCATGCCGTCCAGTGGCTTCAGCACCACTTCGCCGTGTTCGGCGGTGAAGTTCCGCAGTTCGGCCGCATCGCGAGCGACCACGGTGGGCACAACACATTGCGGGAACTCCAGCGCGAACAGTTTTTCGTTGCAGTCGCGCAACGAGCGCGGATCGTTGACCACCAAGACGCCGCCGCGCTGGGCTGCTTCCAGCACCATGGTGTCGTAGATGAACTGCGCGTCGACCGGCGGATCCTTGCGCATCAGCACCACGTCGAGTTCGCGCAGGTCGCGCCATTGCGGCTGACCCAGGGTAAACCAGTCCAGCGGATCGTCCCGCACTTGCAGCGCGGCCATGCGCGCCCACGGATCAGCGCCACGCAATGCGAGTCCCCCCTGTTCGAAATAATGCAGCGCGTGGCCGCGGCGCTGTGCTTCCAGCAGCATGGCGAAGCTGCTGTCTTTGACAATCTTGATGGCGCCGATGGGATCCATCAGCACCGCGACCGACAGGGTCATCGTGGTTCTCCGTGGTGGCCTGACGATCAGGGCGGTTGCATCATCAGGCGGACATGTCAGTGGTGGATGGTGGCCGAGTCGATCGTCCCGCCACAAGGGTCGTGATCGACGCTGTCGCAGGTGGCCGGATGATGCCAATATGGGTCACCTTGTGCGCTGTTCGACAGTTGGGCAACGACCGAGGCGGTCGGGTGCTTGACAGTTTTGGCGGGCAAGCGGTAAACAACGAAGCTTCAGACACGCCGCCACAGAGCGGTTGTCGGCTGATTCGTTTTCGTATTTTTTTCATGAACACCGGTCGGCATGGCTGTTGCATGACTTGGTGGCTATCCCGGGCTCGGGGCGGGCCACGGGGGGGAGTAAGTGAATTTGAACGTGAGTGCAAATGGCTTGGCGGGTCTGAAGGTCATGGTGATCGACGACTCCAAGACCATCCGCCGTACCGCGGAAACCCTGCTGAAGAAAGAGGGCTGCGAGGTGTTGACTGCGGTCGACGGCTTCGAGGCGCTGGCCAAGATATCCGACCAGAAACCCGCAATCATCTTCGTCGACATCATGATGCCGAGGCTCGATGGCTATCAGACCTGCGCGCTGATCAAGAACAATCCGCAGTTCCGTTCCACGCCGGTGATCATGCTGAGCTCGAAGGACGGTTTGTTCGACAAGGCACGTGGTCGCATCGTGGGTGCCGAACAGTACCTGACCAAGCCTTTCACGCGTGACGAATTGTTGGGTGCCATCCACCGCCATGTCAGCGCGGCGGCGAATCACTGACTGCAGATTCTCAGGGGGACCTGTGGCCAATATTCTCATCATCGACGATTCGCCGACCGACGTGCGCGTGTTCACCACGCTGCTCGAACGTGCTGGTCATCAGGTCACGGCCGTCAACACGGCCGAGGAAGGCATCGAGCGCGTGCGTGCCGACTTGCCGCACCTGGTGATCATGGACGTGATCATGCCCGGCATGAATGGTTTTCAGGCGACCCGCACGCTGACCCGTGACCCGGTGACCGCGGTGGTGCCGATCGTGATGATCACCACCAAGTCGATGGAAACCGATCGCGTCTGGGGCCTGCGTCAGGGTGCCCGTGCCTTCATCACCAAGCCGGTCAACGAAAAAGAATTGCTGGCGTGTATCAACGAATTGTTGCCGAGCGCTTCATGAACCAGTCCGTCAATCGCACTCCTTTCGAAATCCTGGCCCGCTACGAGCGGCTGTCGCTGGCGCATGCCTCCGACACCCAGGACAAGCTCGAAGCGCCCGGTCTGTGGCGTGGCATCGGCTTTCGCGTCGGTTCGCGCCTGCTGGTCAGCGGCATCGACGAGATCAACGAGCTGCTGGCGGTGCCGGTGCTCACGGCGGTACCCGGAACGCAGCCATGGTTGTTGGGTGTGGCCAATGTGCGAGGCAACCTGGTACCGGTGATCGATTTTGCGCGTTTCCTGTTTGGCGAACGTACCCAGCACTCGGACCGCACGCGACTGCTGGTGGTGCGGCAAGGTGGCGGGAACGTTGCGCTGCTGGTCGATGAAGTGTTCGGCCAGCGCACGGTGGATGAGCAGCAGCGGCGCGAGGCCGGCCAGGAAGACGATCCACGCCTCACCCGTTTCGTCGACAGCCGCGTCGGAGAACAGCAGCTGGCGATCTTCAGCATGAGTCGGCTGGTGCGGGCACCGGATTTTCGTTTGGCCGCAGCCTGAGCGCAGGCAGTTTCGATATCGATTTGGAAGGGCCGGCGCCCGCAAGGGCCGGAAACTTAGGCAACAAGTTCCACGCCGGCAGCCACGCGACGACGCGGAGCCGGCAAGATCTGGAAGGATGAGGTGAACATGAGCACTACAGGGGGCGTCAGCAGGGAACGGGGTTACACCGTACTCATTGTCCTGCTGCTGATTGCAATCGGCTTTGCGGCGGTGGATTTCTTCCTGCTCAACCAGAAGAACGGCGAGGATCGCCAGGCGATCGCGCTGACCACGCAGATCCAAGTGCTGTCGCAGCAGACGGCCAAGTTCGCCTTGGAGTCGGCGGATGGAAACACGGATTCCTTCAAGGAGCTCGAAGGCACCCGCAACTCCATCGATTCGGCAGTGCAGAAGCTCAATCGGGGCGATCTGACCAGCGGCATGCAGCCGTATGCAGACAACGGTGCCACGCCGGCCGGCCGCGCCGTGAACGCGCTCGACGCTTCCTGGAAGCAGCTTGACGGCGACATCGGCAAGATCCTCTCCAACCGGGCGGTGGTGCTCGATTCCGGACAGCGTGCCAATACCCTGTCGCAGCAGATGCCTCTGCTCAACTCGAGCATGGAGCAGGTGGTCAACATCCTGCAGCAGCGCAACGGCAGCTCCGAACAGATGCTCGGCACCTCGCGCCAGATGCTGTCTGCCGACCGGATCATCCGACGCGTGCAGGAAGTCCTGCAGGGCGGCGACTCCGCCCAATCTGCCGCCGATGGCCTGGCGCGCGATGCGCAGCTTTACGGCAACGTGCTGAAAGGCCTGCTGGTCGGCAATTCCGACAGCGGTGTGAAACCGGTTGCCGATGCCAACGCGCACAAGATCCTCACTGACATGGATGCCAGCTGGACCACGCTGGCCGATCCGGTCGCCAAACTGGTTTCCGCTGCTGGAAACATCGCTGACGTGAAGCACGCCGGCAACCAGGCCTCGCTGGATTCGCAGACCGTGTTGTTGCGCGCCAACGATCTGTCCGAACAGATCGGCAAACTGCCATTGCGCCGGTTGTTCCCGAATGTGTGGTGGGGCCTGTTCGGTGCGATTGCCGCGGTGGCATTCGCACTGCTGCTGGTCATCACCCTGGTCAGTGACCAGCGCCGCCGGTTCGCCAGCAGTACCGAGCTCAACCAGCGCAACCAGGAGGCGATCATGCGCCTGCTGGACGAAATGGGTTCGCTCGCCGAAGGCGACCTGACGGTAAAGACCACGGTCTCGGAGGACATCACCGGCGCGATCGCCGACTCGGTGAACTACGCCATCGACGAGTTGCGCTCGCTGGTGACCACCATCAACGAGACCTCCGAGCAGGTGTCGTCGTCCGCGCAGGAAACCCAGACCACCGCACGCCACCTGGCGGATGCGGCGGAGCAGCAGGCACAACAGATCAGCTCGGCGACCTCCGCGATCAACCAGATCGTGAGTTCGATGGACATCGTGTCGAAGGATTCGGCCGAGTCGGCCGACGTGGCCGAGCGCTCGGTGAA
Source organism: Rhodanobacter sp. (assembly GCA_040004895.1). GTDB lineage: Bacteria > Pseudomonadota > Gammaproteobacteria > Xanthomonadales > Rhodanobacteraceae > Rhodanobacter. Next base: position 24,262 of record JBDTZX010000541.1, read on the forward strand.
GATCGCCTCGCACGGTGCCGAGGTGGTGCGCGAAACCATTTCGGGCATGGACTCGATCCGCGACCAGATCCAGGAAACCTCCAAGCGCATCAAGCGTCTGGGCGAATCCTCGCAGGAGATCGGCTCGATCGTGGAACTGATCAACGACATCGCCGAACAGACCAACATCCTCGCGCTCAACGCGGCGATCCAGGCGGCCTCGGCCGGCGAGGCGGGCCGCGGTTTCGCGGTCGTGGCCGACGAAGTGCAGCGACTGGCAGAACGCTCCACCAGCGCTACCAAGCGTATTGAAACGCTGGTGCAGACGATTCAGTCCGATACCAACGAAGCGGTGAACTCGATGGAGCAGACCACCGCCGAGGTGGTCGCCGGTGCGCGGCTGGCGGAAGATGCCGGCAGCGCGCTGGGCGACATCGAGCGCGTGTCGCACGATCTGTCCGCGCTGATTCAAAGCATCTCCACCGCAGCACGCGAGCAATCCGCGGCGGCGACCGATGTTTCGCATTCGATGAACGCGATTCAGGAAATCACTTCGCAGACCTCGCAGGGTGCGAGCCAGACCGCCGATTCGATCGGCACCCTGGCGCAACTGGCGAGCGATCTGCGGCGCTCGGTGGCGCATTTCAAGCTGCCGGGTTGACATTGGACAGGCTGGTACAGGCATTCACGGGGGGCAGTCTCGTTGGTTGCGTAATGGAACGTTGGGCAGCCACTGAGAGAGGCGCATGAGACTTCAAGACCACATCGATTTCACCACGCTGCAATGGGTCAAGCCGGAGCTCGACGCAACGCTGTCGACTGCGCGCGAGGCCTTGGAGTCCTACGTCGAAAGCCCCGGCAACCGGGCAGCCATGGCGGAATGCACGGCGCACCTGCACCAGGTGCATGGCACGTTGCGGATGGTCGAGCTGTATGGCGCGGCGATGGTCACGGCGGAGATGGAGACCCTGTCCACCGCCCTGCTCGAGGATCAGATCACCTATCGCGAGGAAGCGTATGCCTCGCTGATGCGCGGCATGATGCAGCTGCCCGACTATCTCGAACGCCTTTCCAGTGGCCACCGGGACGTGCCAGTGGTGCTGCTGCCGCTGTTGAACGACCTGCGTGCCAGCCGCGAACAGCCGCCGTTGCCCGAATCGGCGATGTTCCATCCCAACCTCGATGCGTTCCTGGCCGACCAGGCACCGGCGGCGATGAGCGAGGCGTATGCCGAATCGCATCGTGGCGAGTTGCTGGATCTGCGCCTGCGCTTCCAGCAGCAACTGCTGAGCTGGTTCCGCGGACAGAACACCGCGCAGCAGCTGATCGGCATGCGCAACACGCTGCTGGCGATCACCGGGCGTTGCTATCACGTGCACGGTCGACGTCTGTGGTGGATCGCGGCCGGTGTGCTGGAAGGCCTCGAACAAGGCATGCTCAAGGGACAGGCCGCTGAAGTACGCCAGCTGATCGGCAAGGTCGATCGGCATATCCGTCAGCTGATCGAGCAAGGTGAAGACAGCCTGCGTGGCGGCGACGCCGACGAAGTGGCTTCGAAGCTCCTGTATATCGTGGCGCAGTCCAAACAGCGCAGTCCGCTGATGGAGTTGTTGCGCACCACATATTCGCTGGACAGCCTGTTGCCAGACGCCGGAGAACTCGAACACGCCCGCGGCTCGATGGCCGGGCACAACCGTGCCTTGCTGGACTCGGTATCGCGTGCGCTCAAGGACGATCTGCTGCGCGTCAAGGAAGCACTGGACCTGTTCTTGCGCCAGCAGGACGGCGACCCCGCACAACTGGTCGCCCAGGGCGAAATACTCGAACGCGTCGGCGACACGCTGGGCATGCTGGCATTGGCCGTACCTCGCCGCGTGATCAATGAACAACGGCGCGTGCTTGACGAAATCGCCAATCGCATGCGCCCGGCCGACGAGGACACGCTGCTGGATGTGGCGGGTGCTTTGCTCTACGTCGAGGCCTCGCTGGACGATCACATCGAGAGCCTGGGCTCCGAAGGTGAGTCCGGCGGCAACGATTCCATGCGTGGCCTGCCGCGCAGTGAAGCGCTGGGCGTGGTCACCACGCTGATGCAGGAAGCAATCGGCAATACCAGCAAGGTCAAGGATGCGATCGTCGCGTTCGTGGAATCCGGCTGGGAGCATCAGCGCCTGGCTGGGGCGCCGACCCTGATGAATGAAGTGGCCGGTGCCATGCGCATGATGTCCGCGCCGCGGCCGGCCGAGCTGGCCGAAGGCGTGGGCCGCTTCGTAGGCAATGAATTGCTGGGTGACCGGCGCGTGCCCAGCGGTGCGCAAATGGACCATCTTGCCGACGCACTTGCAGCGCTTGAATATTATCTCGAGGCGGCGCGCGAGCATCGCGGCGGACTGGAGCACATCCTTGATGTCGCCGAACACAGTCTTGGCATGCTCGGCTACTGGCCATTGCCTGCGGCGCGTGCGTTCAGCGAGTCCCCGGCGGTCGGTATCGAAGCATCGTCGGCGCCGGGTGACATCGAGCACGAGCAGCATCCGGAACTCTCCGAATCGGTAAGCATGCTGCCGGGCGACGATCTCGGCCAGCTGTTCATCGGTGAGACCGAGCCGTTCAATCCGCCCGCCCACGACCTGGACGGACTGCGTCTGGCGCAGACCGAGACGATCGCCCCGTCCATGTTCGACGGCGGTGCCGGCAACGACCAGGACGACTGGACCGAGATCGAGGAAGAGTCCTTCGAGCAGATGCCGGTGCGTGACCCGCTGGCGGCCGGCACCGGGTTCAATGTCGACGCCGAAGGCATCGACGACGATATCCGCGAAATCTTCCTGGAAGAAATGCAGGAGGAAATCGACAACCTGCATGGCGCCGAGAAAATCTGGCTGCAAGATCCAAAACAGCATTCGTCGCTGATCAACATCCGCCGCTCGTTCCACACACTCAAGGGTTCCGGCCGTCTGGTGGGCGCCGGCGTGCTCGGCGAGTTCGCGTGGAAAGTGGAGGAAATGCTGAATCGTGTGCTGGATGGCACCATCGAGCCCAATGAAAATGTGCAGGCAGTGATCCGCCATGCCATTGATGTGCTGCCGCAGCTGCTGGCTGCGCTGAAGGGCGAGGGAGTGCCCCATGCTCCGCTCAGCGCGATCATGCTGACCGCCGAGCAGGTTGCTGCGGGTCAGCATTCGCGGCTCGAAGACCATCTGTCGTCGGCCACTGAAATGGTTCGCCGAGTGGTGCGTCGACGCATCCCGCGTCTCGACTCTGCGGCGGATGCCGTGCCGGAAGCGACGTTGACCGATGCAAGCGCGATTTCGGTGGGCCACGAGCCGGCCCCGCCGGAAGAAGCGATGGCAGTGATGCCGCCGGTCGATCCGGTGTTGCTGGAGATCCTGCGCAGCGAGGTGGCGCAGTACCTGCAGACGATCCGTGCAGCGATCCAGCGCAGCGATGCCGAGCTGCCGATCGGCGAAGACCTGTTGCGTGCGGTGCATACCCTGCACGGTGCGATTGCGATGGTCGACATTCCGCTGCTGACGCAGCTGCTGTCGCCACTGGAAGGTTTGTTCAAACGTGTGCGTGCCTCCAATCTGGCGCTGCCGTCGGAAGGTGTGCGGCTGCTGGGTCAGGCCGCCGACATGGTCGATCATGTGATGGCCCAGTTTGATGTCGCCGATCCGCACCTGCCCAACGCGGATGCGTTGACCGCCCACATCGTCGAAATGCGCGATCGCTACACGGAATCCCAGGTGGCGCACGTGGTGTTCGAACCGCATGCGGAAGACACCGAGCTGGAACGGGCCGAGCCGGGTATTGCGGCGGAACGTGCCGACGCCGACGAGGCTGGCATGGGCGCATCGCTGGATGCCCGTCTGGCCGAAGCGACCGACCGGCACACAGAAGTTGCTGCCGTCGAAGCCTCCGATACCGACGTGGAAGCCCGGCCGGTGGAGGTCCACCCGGACGAGGCACACCATGACGCAATGGCCGCCGAACTGGTGGCGGCACTGGACGCGTTCGAACCGGAAGCCGCCGCCGCCGAGCGCGAAGCCGCGGAGCGTGTCGCTGCCGGGCAGGCTGCGGAGCGCGCTGCCCTGGCCCAGGCGGCAGCCGAAAAGGAAGCGGAAGAGCAGGCCGCTGCAGACAGGATGGCGGCCGAACGTCTGGCAGCCGAACATGCTGCGCTGGCTCAGGCAGCTGCGGAGAAAGAAGCCGCAGAGCTGGCGGCCAGGCAGCAGGCTGAAGCAGAACAGGCTGTGCTTGAACAAGCTGCGCTGGAGCAGGCTGCGGCAGAACACGCGGCAGCGGAAAAGCTTGCTGCGGAACAAGTCGCCGCCGAAAAGGCTGCAAACGAACAGGCTGCCGCCGAACAGCAACCGGCGCAGCACGCCGCGGCGCAGACGCACTCGGTCGAGCTCGATACCGATACCGAAACGGCGCCCGAGCATGTGTCTGCATTCGCCGGCGCGGGCCAGTTCGACGCCGATTTGCTGGAAGTCTTCATCGACGAGGCGCGGGAAATTCTCGATCATGCCGATGGCGTGCTGGCGCAATGGCATGACGAGCCCGTCAACCTGGCCTACGTCGCCGAGTTGCAGCGCGACCTGCATACGCTCAAGGGTGGTGCTCGCATCGCCGGTCTGGCGTCGGTGGGCGATCTCACGCATGCGATCGAGACGTTGCTCGAGAAGCCGATCCGCGATCCGTCCAGAACTGCTGCGTTGATCACGGCGCTGGAGGCGAGCTTCGATCAGCTGCATGCACTGGTGCAGCAGGTGTCGCAGGGTCAGGCGACCGAATATCCGCAGGTGACGATCGATCACCTGTTGTCGCTCGCCGGTGAAAAGACCCTGGCGGACGACGCCATGCTTGCAGCGGTGGCGATGCCGGCGCCGAAGCCGGTGAAGGTTGCACAAGTGCCCGCAGTGCCGGCCTCGGTGCTCGGACTGGAGTTGCCCGAGCTGCTGCCGGAGGCGGAGGAGGAGGTTCGCTCGTCGCAGGAACAGATCCGCGTTCGCGCCGACCTGCTCGACAGCCTGGTCAATCACGCAGGCGAGGTGGCAATCTATCGTTCGCGTCTCGAACAGCAGGTGGCCGGTTACCGCTTCAATCTGGTGGAACTGGAACAGACCGTGGCGCGTCTGCGCAGTCAGCTGCGCATGCTGGAAATCGAAACCGAGGCGCAGATCATCGCCCGCTTCCAGCGCGAGCATCGCGAAGCAGGCCTGGCCGCTTTCGATCCGCTCGAGCTCGATCGTTACTCGCAGCTGCAGCAGTATTCGCGCGCACTGGCCGAGTCGGTCTCCGATCTGGTGTCGATCCAGAACATGCTCGATGAACTCACCCGTCAGGCGGAAACGCTGCTGATCCAGCAGTCGCGGGTCAGTACCGAGTTGCAGGACGGCCTGTTGCGCACGCGCATGCTGCCTTTCGACACGATGGTGCCGAACCTGCGTCGCACCTTGCGTCAGGCCGCGCAGGAACAAGGCAAGAGCGCACAGCTGTACGTGGATGGTGCGCACGGTGAAATGGATCGCAACCTGCTCGACCGCATCAAGGCGCCGTTCGAGCACATGTTGCGCAACGCGATCGCGCACGGTATCGAGACTCCGGCCGAGCGTCGCAAGGCGGGCAAGCCGGCGGAAGGTTCCGTGCACATCCGGGTGGCGCGTGAAGCCACCGAAGTGGTGATCCGGGTCAGTGACGACGGCCGTGGCCTCGATCGCACGGCCATCCGCAAGCGCGGCATCGAACGCGGCTTGCTGCGTGCCGACATCAAGCCCACCGACAACCAGCTGCTGTCGCTGATCACCCAGCCGGGTTTCTCCACGGCCAGCAAGGTGACCCAGCTGGCCGGTCGCGGCGTCGGCATGGACGTGGTCGCGAACGAGATCAAGCAGCTCGGCGGTTCGTTGTCGATCGAGTCGGACGCCGGCAAGGGCAGCACCTTCGTGTTGCGGCTGCCGTTCACGCTGGCGGTGACCCAGGCCATCCTGGTGCGCATCGGCGAGGCGACGTTCGCGATTCCGATGACCTCCGTACAGGGCGTTGCACGGGTCAATCCGGACGACCTGGCCACGCTGATGGCCGAGGACGAACCGTCGTTCAAATACGGCAATGAAGACTTTGGTATCCACGACCTCGCCGAGTTGCTCGGTCTGCCGCCGGGACTTCCGGCGGAAGGCGAGCAGCAGCCGCTGTTGCTGACCCGCGCCGGCGACCTGCGCGCGGCGATCCGCATCGATGCGGTACTCGGCTCGCGCGAAATCGTGGTCAAGTCGGTGGGCCCGCAGATCAGCTCGGTACCGGGCCTGCTCGGCGCGACGATCATGGGCGACGGCTCGGTGCTGATCATTCTGGATCTCGCACCGCTGGTCCGCCATGGCATCACCCGTCGCCAGCAGCGTCTGGTCGACGGCCTGAGTGCGGTGCAGGCACCGGTGATCGAGGAAGTCCGGATCCGGCCGCTGGTCATGGTGGTGGACGATTCGATCACCATGCGCAAGGTCACCAGCCGCGTGCTGGAGCGTCACGAATACGAGGTAAGCACAGCCAAGGACGGTGTCGATGCGATCGAGAAACTGCACGAACGGGTGCCGGACCTGATGTTGCTGGACATTGAAATGCCGCGGATGGATGGCTATGAACTGGCCACGCACATGAAAGCGGATCCGCGCCTGCGCGACGTGCCGATCATCATGATCACCTCGCGCAGCGGCGACAAGCATCGCCAGCGTGCCTTCAACATCGGCGTCGATCGTTATCTCGGCAAGCCTTATCAGGAGGCCGAGTTGCTGGTGCAGATCAATGAAGTACTCGAGCAGCGCGTTGGAGCCGGACCATGACCCACGCGGGACCGGCGGTCGCGCTGCTGTTCGACGATACCGAACTGGGTGGACAACTTCGCGTAGCCCTGATCGAAGGGGGCGCGCGCATCGTCCATGAAGGCGGCGTGTCCAGCCTGAGCCGTGAGCTGCTGCAAAACGTGGGCGCCGACGTGCTGGTGGTCAACCTCGACGATGCCGCGGACGATGCGCTCGACCAGCTGTACGAAGTGATCGATGGCGATCGGCCGCGTGTGGTTTTCAACGATGCCCAGGCCAGTCGCGCCCTGATCGGCTGGGACCATGCGCGCTGGGCGCGTCATCTGGCGGTCAAGGTGCTGGCGGCAGGTGACATCGATCCCCCACGGCCGGAAAACGCACCTGGAATCGAGGTATCGACGCCAACGCCGCTGGACGATGATCCGCCCGGGCTGGCCGCCGGCGAAACCGTGGCCGCCGATCTGGTGAATGCCACGCAACTGCCTGCGGAAGTCGCGCCCGAGGCGCCGCTGTCGGCGTTCGAAATGGAACTGCCCGTACGCGCATCCGCTACGGATCATGAACAGGTGGCCACCGCCGAGTCGGAGAGTCTCGCGGCAGAGCTGGAGGCCCTGCTCGCTGCCGGCGACCTCCCTGCCGACGAAGAGGAGACGAGCGGTTCCGGTTTGCGTTTCAGCGACGACGAAATGCCGCCGCCGCTGCACGACGGCAACTTCGGTGCGCCGTCGACGGCGCTGGATTCCCTGCCGCTGCAGGACCACGATGAATTCGACTCGTCCATTTCCGGTGAACCGGAAGCGAAGCCCGCGAGCGTGACACCGCCGGTATTCGATCTCGATCATTTGCAGTTGTCGCCGATGGCTGCAGAGGGTCAGGCGACGATCGCCACAGACGCATCCGAACAGACGCCGGCCGCCACCATCGCAGCAACGGTTCGGGCGCCCGACAGCTGGTCGCTGCTCGACGACGAGTTTGCGGCTGTCCCGGCGGGTTCGAACGAGAAGCTGGATGCCAACACGTTCGGCATCGAGAAAGTCAGCGCGGCTGATTTTCTCGCGCCGGACAGCGAACCAATGGCCAAGGGTTTCGAGCCGGTGATGAATCTGGAGCTGGTGTCGATGGAAGAGGCCATTGCACCGCGAGCCTACCAACACGTGAGCGAAATGCTCCTGGACGACGCCGGTGCGACCGGCTTGAGTCGTGTCGTGTTGCTGGGCGCCACGGCGGATGGCATCGACTCGGTCTGCGAATTTCTTGCCGCCCTGCCGGCCGACAGCCGTCTTGCCTTTCTGCACACCCAGCGCGCCGGCCCTCAGTCGCTGGCGGATCACATGCTGAAATTGGCCGCGCAGTGTCCGTTGCCGGTGCGGTTGGCCGAGCAAGGCGCGCGCGCGCGCAGCGGCGAAGTGCTGGTGGTGCCGGAACAGAGCCAGGTGGTGCTGCGCCGCGATGGCAGTGTCGAAGTTCAGGCCAGCGAAACGGGTCCGTCGATCGATGTCACGTTCTCTGCGGCGGCCAATTCATTCGGTCGCGATGCACTGGCGATCGTGTTTGCAGGACGGGCCAACGATGCGGTTGCCGGTGCACAGGCGATCCACGATCGTGGCGGCCAGGTCTGGGTGGAATCGTCGTCCGGCGAACATTTTGCCGATATGGTCAGCGGCATCTTCGCCGAACGACTTGTCAGTTATTCCGGTACGCCGCGCGAACTCGCGGCGCACCTGCTCGAGGTGTTTGCATGAGTGATCATCCGTTACCGCGTGAAATCCGCTGCGTGCTGGTGCCGGTCGGCAACCTGCGTTTGCTGCTGCCGAACGCGACCATTGCCGAAGTGGTCACGCAGAGCCCACCCGAGCCGGTGCCGAATGCCCCTGACTGGTTGCTTGGCCGGATTTCCTGGCGCGGCTGGCGCGTGCCGCTGGTGTCGTTCACGCAACTGGCCGGTACCGACGCGAGCGAATCCGAATCGAGTGTCCGCGTCGCCGTGTTGAAAGCACTGGGCGGCAACCCTGCATTGCCGTTCATCGCGGTCCTGACACAGGGCTTCCCGCGCCTGGTGACGCTGAATGCCGAGTTGATCATTCCCACTCACGACGGAAGTCCGCTGCCGCCGGGCGTGCGCGCGCAGGTGCTGGTCCGCGACGACGTGGCGATGATTCCCGATCTGGAGTGGATCGAAACCGAATTGCTGGGCCTGATCGGCCCTGTCGATGCAGCCTCAGAAGTGGCGGAATCCGAAGCGCCTTCGGAGTCGTCCGGTCATAGCGGCTGATCGCGTCGCACAGCGACGATTCAACCGTCGCCGTGCAGCGCCTGCAGTCCCGCCAGGGCGGCCAGCCCGGCCGTTTCGGTGCGCAGGATCCGCGGTCCCAGCCGCAGCCCCGCGAAGCCGGCAGCTCCCAAGGCCGCGGTATCGCGTTCGCCGAGGCCTCCCTCCGGCCCGACCACCAACAATCCCCCCGCAGCGGCGAAGCGCAATTCGCGCGACGATTGTGCAGCGTCCGGCAGCAGCGCGAGCCGCAGGGCGCCATCCTCGACGAGCTGGTCAAGCCAGCTCGAAAGAGGTAGCGCCGCGCTGATGTCTGGTAGCCGCGCACGACCGCTCTGCTCGCAGGCGCTGGCGGCCACCGCGCGCCAATGCAGCAATCGTTTGTGGGCACGGGCCGCATCCAGCTTCACCTCCGAGCGTTCGGTCAGCAGCGGCACGATGCGCACCACCCCAAGCTCGGTTGCCTTCTGCACGATCAGATCCATCTTTTCGCCGCGAACGATGCCTTGCGCCAACGTCAGCAAAAGCGGTGACTCGCTTGCAACGGGCTGGCTCGATTGCACCTGCACCACGAGCGCGTGCTTGTCGATCCGGCGAATGATCGCCGCGTAGTCGTCGCCGTCACCGTTGAACAGCGTCAACCGATCGCCTTCGACCAGGCGCAGCACGCGGCCGACATGTTCCGCGGCCTGCGCAGGCAACGGAAATTCGGCGTCGGCCGCAAGCGGCAAGTCAACATGGATACGTATGTTTCGCATGCGTTGCGTCTTCAAAAAAACTCAGCATAACCGAGCGCGGGACGCGGACGCAGTACGCCAGGCTTGCAGCTGGAAGGATGCGAAAACCGGAGCGGTTGCCAGTTGCCCGCAGCGTTCACGCATGAATGACCCAGGCTGCAGCGGAGGTTTTGCGCTGGAGACACCACGCATCGGGCATCCATATCGGACATGCAGGCGCGGACTTCAGTCCGCCACGGCAAGCTCGATGCCACGGGTCGCCACATCGACCAGCAGGTCGAGTTC
>JBDTZX010000009.1:0-11108 GCA_040004895.1 Rhodanobacter sp.
GGCGTGTCGCCGGTGCGCACCGCGGTGCGGATCGCCACGTCGGGCAGGCCGAGTTTTTCGAGTTCGGCGCGGATGCCTTCCAGCGGCGCTTCGAGATTGATGTGGATGTCGTTCGACAGCGCCTTCAGCGGCGACACGTACACCACCGTGGTGGCGTCGGGCAGCACGCCGCCGTGCGCCACGCCTTCGCGCACCAGTTCGTCGATCGCCGCCAGGAACGCGGTCAGCGTCTTGCCCGAACCGGTCGGCGCCGCCACCAGCGTGTGCTGGCCCCCGCGGATCGACGGCCACGCACCCGCCTGCGCCGCGGTGGGCGCGGCAAAGTTGCCGCGAAACCAGGCGGCAACGGCAGGGTGGAAGTCGGCAAGCGCATCGAGGGCCGGCATCGGCGGATTCCCGCGTGGGACGTGTGGGGAAGTCACCCCAAGGATATAAGGCCGCCGGGTCAGACTGGCAAGCCGCTGTCTCAGCGCACGAGAACTCCGAACGCATGCCATGGAACACCGCCCGCGCATCGACGACTTGTGTTCAGCGGCGTACTTGCACATGCTGGCCGAAGCCCCGTCAAGGAATCGAGCGATGACCCCGAACGTGCATCATTCCCGTTGGCCCCGCTGGATCGCCGTCTGTGGCGCCGGCGTTCTGAGCAGCATGGCGATGGCGGCCGATGCGCCGTCACGACCATGGATGAACAGCACGCTTTCGGCCGATCAGCGCGCCGCGCTGGTACTGAAGGCGATGACGCAGGACGAAAAATTCCGCCTGATCCGCTCCGATTTCGGCGACAGCGAGAATGGCTGGCCGATGCCTGCCGGTGCGCTGGGCTCGGCGGGCTTTGTGCCGGCCAACTCGCGGCTCGGCTTGCCGGCATTGCAGGAGAGCGACGCCGGCCTCGGCGTGGCCAAGCCGCTGAAAGTGGGCGCCACCGCCTTGCCCGCCGGGCTGGCCACCGCCGCCAGTTTCGATCCGCAGATCGCCTTTGCGGGCGGCGCGATGATCGCCAGCGAGGCACATCGCAAGGGTTTCAACATCTTGCTGGCCGGTGGCATCGATCTGCAGCGCGATCCGCGCAACGGCCGCAATTTCGAATACGCCGGCGAAGATCCGTTGCTGGCCGGCACCATCGTGGGCCACGCCGTGCGCGGCATCGAAAGCCAGCATGTCGTGGCCACCGTCAAGCACTACGCCATCAACGACCTCGAAACCGCGCGCACCACACTCACTTCGCAGATCGATCCGAAGGATGCGCGCGAATCGGATCTGCTTGCGTTCGAGATCGCCATCGAAATCGGCCAGCCCGGTTCGGTCATGTGTTCGTACAACCGCGTCAACACCGTCTACGCCTGCGAGAACGACTGGCTGCTCAATCAGGTGCTGAAACGCGACTGGGGCTATCCCGGTTTCGTGATGTCCGACTGGGGCGCCGTACACAGCGCGGGCAAGGCCGCACTGGCCGGGCTGGATCAGGAATCGGCCGGCGACAAGTTCGACAAGGAGGTGTTTTTCGACAAGTCGCTGCGCGCCGCCGTCGCCTCCGGTGACGTGCCGCAGACGCGCATCGACGACATGGCGCGACGCATCCTGCGCAGCCTGTTCGCCGCCGGCGTGATCGATCATCCGGCCATGGCGATGCCGATCGACTACCACGCCAGCCGCGCGGTGTCGCAGCGCGCGGAGGAAGCCGGTGCGGTGCTGTTGCGCAACCAGCATGAATTGTTGCCGCTGTCGTCATCGCTCAAATCGGTGGCGCTGATCGGCGGGCATACCGACAAGGGTGTGCTGACCGGCGGCGGTTCCTCGGTGGTGACGCCGCCCGGTGGCAGCGCGGTGAGCGGATTGGCACCAACGGCGTGGCCGGGTCCGCGGATCTATCAGCGCTCGTCGCCGCTGGTGGCGATCAATCAACGCGTGCAGGGCAGAGCGCAGTACAACGACGGCAAGGACATTGCCGCAGCGGCGAAACTTGCCGCGCAGTCCGAGGTCGCGGTGGTATTCGTCGAGCAATGGGCCGCCGAATCGTTCGACCTGCCGGACATGACCCTGCCCGATCACCAGGACGCGCTGGTGGCCGCGGTGGTCAAGGCCAATCCGCGCACCATCGTCGTGCTGGAAACCAATGGACCGGTGAAGATGCCGTGGCTGGCGCAGAGCGGCGCGGTGCTGGAAGCGTGGTATCCCGGTGCCGCCGGCGGCGAGGCGATCACCCGGTTGTTGTTCGGCGAAGTCGCGCCATCGGGCCGGCTGCCGGTGACCTGGCCGCGCGACGAATCGCAATTGCCGCGACCGGTGATTCCCGGCGCCGGCCTGGACGTGCTCGGGCTGCCGCCGCAGGGCCAGGCGGCGGATGCGGTCGACTATCACATCGAAGGGGCGGACGTCGGCTATCGCTGGTTCCAGCGTCGTGGCATCGAACCGCTGTTCCCGTTCGGCTACGGTCTGACCTACACGCACTTCGGGTACGACAAGCTCAGCTCGCGCTTCGAGCGTGGTCAGCTCGTCGTCGCATTCGACGTCGTCAATCGCGGCAAGCGCACGGGCATCGACGTTCCTCAACTGTATGTCACCTTGCCGGGCGGGAAGCGCACGCGCCGGCTGGCGGGCTGGAGCCGGATCACGCTGAAGCCGGGCGAGACCCGTCATGTGGAAATCACGGCCGCGCCGCGCCTGCTCGCCGACTACGACGAAGCCCGGCGACAGTGGCAACGGCCCGCCGGAAGCTACCGTCTGCAACTCGGGCATTCGGCCTCGACCTTCGAAGGCGAAACCGCCATCGAGCTTCCCGCAAGTAGTTGCGCCGATATGGCCTGCGGACCGATCCGCTGAGCTCCTGAGCGGACGGCAATCCGTGTCTGGCCGGCGGTGCAAATCGCCGGCTTGTCATGTCAATATTCACGCTCGGCCGTCGCAGGTCAGGGGCCCCGTCGGGGAATCCGGCGGCGGCCTTCATGCGAAGGATGCTCATGCACGCTCTGGAAGTGATTTCGCGCAGCGCACGTTCGGCACGCAAGACGCTGCATCGGGGGGCCTGGATCGTACTCATCGGATTGTGCGGCACCCACGCCGCCCGCGCCGCCAGTCTGGATCCGGCGGTGTTGCCGAAAATCCAGGCGGCCACGTTCGAAGTCGTCGCGGCCAAGCCGGTGAAAGACCCGCTGACGTATGAAAAACCGTTGCCGCTGGAACTACTGCCATTCCAGGAGCGCAACGACAAGTACTACTCGATCGGCACCGCGTTTGCGATCGGCAACAACCGCTATGTCACTGCAGCCCACGTGCTGCAGGTGGGCATCAAAAGCCTGTGGGGCGAGCCGGCGCTGCGTGACGCCAGCGGCCATGTGTATGCGATCGACAAGATCGAGAAGTACTCATTGCAGCAGGATTTCGTGGTGTTCTCGCTGGCCGCGCAGCCTGCCGCCGCCACTGCACTGGAGGTCAACCTGAAGCCGGCCTTGAACGAGGTGGTCTATGCGGTCGGCAACGCGCTGGGTACCGGCGTGGTGATCCGCGACGGCCTGTACACCTCCGACACGCCGGAAGACCAGGACGGCCGCTGGAAGTGGATGCGCTTCTCGGCCGCCGCGTCGCCCGGCAACAGCGGTGGTCCGCTGCTGGACAAGGACGGCAAGCTGATCGGCATCGTGCTGATGAAGTCGGCCAACGAGAATCTCAACTTTGCGTTGCCGATCAGTGCGGTACTGAACGCGCCGGACCATCAGGCGATGATGGACACGCGCGTTGCCTATCAGCTGGATATCTTCGATACGATCCAGAACGGCACGTTCAAGGCACAGTTCGCGTTGCCATTGAGTCTTGCCGCTTTCTACAGCGAGTACAACGCGCGCTTCGACAGCTTCAGCGATACGCAGTTGAAAGCCCTGCTGGCCAAGGATCCTTCCAGCCTGTTTCCGAATGGCCAGGGTTCCGCACGCCTGCTGTCCGAGCAGACACAGCTGGACGCCTTCCCCACGTTGATCGCGCGGGGCAGCAACGGCGAATGGTTCCGTACCGGCAGTGGGGCGCAGCATTTCACGCTGGATGGCAACGGTTATATCGATGTCGGCGTGGTCGCGCGCAATGGCCTGATCCACCTGCGCCGGCCCGACGGTCTGGACGCCACCCGTTTTTACGGCAACGCGGCGTCACGGATGGACCTCGTGCTCAAGACCGGGATGTTCCAGCGCGAGTTTGCCGGCGAAAAGATCAAGATCACTTCGCTGGGCAAGCCGACACTCGAGTCGGTGCACACGGATCGCTGGCAACGTCCCTGGCAGGTTGACGTCTGGCCATTACCTTACATGAACGGGTTGCTCGTGATGTATTCGTTGCCGGTACCGGATGGGTCGGTGATGTTGACGCGGCTGGTGCCGGTGTCGCACGAACACGACACGAAGCTGGACATGGACGAGCTCAGCAACTTCATCTATGTGACCTATGAAGGCACCCTGGCGCAATGGAAGGACTATCTGAAGCTTCCGGCGTTGCAGCCAGCGGAGTTCAAGAACATCCAGATCGACTTCGACTACGGCCGGCGCTTCAGCTATGCATCAAAACGGCTGCACTTCTCGTACACGCCTGACCTGCAGGCGATTACGTCGGACAACCTGCTGTGGCTCGGCTTCAGGTTCCTCAAGGACAACGACCAGCCGGTCTGGGATGTGGGGGACGTGGACATCTGGAAGACCACGGCTTCCGACGATCACGACAACGTCAACGTGCAGCGTTTCGCCACGCCACCCCAAGGGCTGGACAACGACATCAGCAGTCACTGGCAGAAGCTTTCCGAGCGCCAATATCCCTACAACGCGGTGGCGCGTTACGAGAACGACCTGATGAAGATCGACGCCGTGGCAGCCCCGGCTGCCGTTGGCAGCAAACCTGCCGCGGTGCTTTACACCGCGTTCTACGGCGTCGCTGGTACGCAGCCGCAGGCCGACATGAAGCGCAAACTCGACCTGTTGATGAAGAACATGCAGGTCCTGGAGCATTGATCGAAACGTCGAGGCCGCCGGCATGCAGAAGGGTGTCTGGCCATGGCGTGTTGCGGACGGCGGCCGGCATCGTGCAGCGTTGACATCGTGAGGGCGGGCTCAGGCGTGCAAGAACGAGCGCAATCGGTACACAACGATCATGGCGCGGACACGGCACTGGATCCGTCATGGCTGACGATGTCCGATGGTCGCCGGTTGTTCCTGCGCGACTGGCCGACATCCCGGCCACGTGGTGCGGTGCTGATCGTGCACGGGCTGGGCGAGCACAGCGGTCGCTATCAGCGTCTCGCGCAATGGCTCAACCAGCGTGGCTGCACGGTACGCAGCTACGATCAGCGCGGCCACGGGCGGTCCCCGGGCCAGCGTGGCCACATTCGCCACGGCGATGACCTGCTGGAGGACCTGGCAACGGTCTATCTGGATTACGCCGCCGCCACGGCGACCGCACCGCTGCTGCTGGGTCACAGCATGGGCGGGCTGGTGGCGGCGCGAGCGGTACTCGATCGGCGCATCGAGCCGCCGGCGCTGGTACTTTCCTCGCCCGCGCTGCGCAGCTGGGAACCCGTTTCCATGGTGCGGCTGGCCCGGACACTGGCCCGCATCGCGCCGCGCCTGCCGCTGCGCAACGGCCTGAAGTTCGACAAGCTTTCGCACGATGCCGCAGTGGTTGCAGCCTATCGCGCCGATCCGCTGCGCACCGGCCTGATCACGCCGCGACTGGCGGATTTCATCTTCCGCGCCGGCGCGTCATGCATCGCCGACGCGAATCGGCTGTCGGTGCCGACGCTGTTGCTGGTGGCCGACAGCGACGAGCTGGTGGACCCGTCCGGCAGCCGCGATTTTGCGCGTGCAGCGGCCGCCACCCAACAGCTCACCACGCGTTTCTTCTCCAACCTGTACCACGAGCTGTTCAATGAATCCGAACCGGGCCGCGGCCAGGTGCTGATGCAACTGGCCGACTGGCTCGGGCGGCGGATCTGAAGTCGCAAAGGGTCGTGACAGCTCACGACCAACCGTGCTCCGCTCAGAAGCGCAGACGCACCAACAATGACGCGCCGGTGAACTTCATGTCGAGATCGGCGTAGTCACGTTTGCGCTGGTCGAGGCGACACCCCAGCTCGGCGAAATCGATTTGAAGAATCGGAAGCAGGCGGCATGGACGGCGACGCACCGCGGTAGAATGCGTGCATGGATATTTTCAAGATCTTCACCATCGAGGCAGCGCACCGGCTGCCGCATGTGCCCGCCGGTCACAAGTGCTCGCGCCTGCATGGACATTCCTTTCGGGTCGAGATCCATCTGCGTGGGGATCCCGGCGCGGACAGCGGATGGGTGATGGATTTTTCCGATGTGAAGACGGCCTTCCAGCCGCTGCACGATCAGCTCGACCATCACTATCTCAACGACATCGCCGGGCTGGAGAATCCGACCAGCGAGCGCCTGTCGATCTGGATCTGGGATCACCTCAAGCCGTCGCTTCCGCTGCTGTCGGAAGTCATCGTGCATGAAACCTGCACGTCAGGTTGCCGCTATCGCGGTTGATGGTTCCTGACCGGAACAGGCACGTCGAAGCGTGCCCGCCTGCGACGGGTTCAAGTATTTTTCGGGCCGCGTGTCGTGAATGCTGCCCCGGATATGGCATCGATCGCGGCGACTACGCGGTCGGTATCCTGCCCGAGCGACGGTGCGGCGAACGGCGCCGGGCCCGGCGTGCGGCCGAAATGGATCGATTGCGCGACGCCGCGATAGCGCCCGACGACGGGATGCTCGAAGTTGCCGATGATGCCCTGCGCCTGTACCTGCGGATGATCGAACATGTCCTCGATCTGGCGCGCCGCGGCGCACGGGACCTCGTCGCCGAACAGCGCCTCCCATTCCAGCGCGGTGCGCGCGCCGAGGGCCGCATGCAGCTTCGGCACGATCTCTGCCACGTGCTGCGCGCGCTTGCGCACGCTGTCGTACCGTGGGTCTTCGGCCAGGGCGTCAAGACCGGTTTTTGCGCATAGCGCTTTCCAGAAGCGTGCCGTGTTGGCCGAAATATAGATATGCCCCTCACGCGCCGGATGGATGCCGGTGACACCGCCGGAGCGCATGTCGCGGCCGATGTCCAGCGATTCGCCTTCGGCCCAGATCATCCGCGCGGACTGCATGGTCAGCGCGCTGCGCAACAGCGACACCCCGACGAACTGGCCCAGGCCGCTGCGTTCGCGTTCGTACAAGGCCGACGACACGCCCGATGCGAGCAGTGCCGCGGCGTAGTAGTCGACCACCGAGCCGTAGATGATTTCCGGCGCGCCACCGCGCTTGCCCTGCAGCGTGCACATGCCGGTCATGGTCTGCAGCACCTGGTCGTAGCCGGCCTTGTCCTTCATCGGGCCGGTCTCGCCATAGCCGGTGATGGCGCAGTAGATCAGTCGTGGATTGATCACGCTCAGTTGCTCGTGATCGATGCCCAGCCGCACCGGCACGCTCGGACGGAAGTTGTGCACCAGCACGTCCGCATCGCGCACCAGCTTCAGCAGAACTGCGTGGTCTGCAGGTTTTTTCAGATCCAGCACGATGCCGCGCTTGCTGCGGTTGACGCCGAGGAAGGCGCGGCTTTCGCTGGGCAGCGTGGACGGATACTGGCGCAGGTTGTCGCCCTCGGGCGGCTCGATCTTGATCACGTCCGCGCCCTGGTCGGCAAGCAGCGAGCACGCATAGGGCCCGGCGATGTACGCGCTCAGGTCCAGCACACGCACGCCGTCGAGCGGACCGGCCGAGCCGCTGGTTGCTGCTTTCGACTCAGGCGGAAAGGTGTCCATGCGCTGCGCATCCACTGAAGTTCGTCCCCTCTTGCACGATCCACTTTGCCGCATGCCCGTGCGAGGAAACAGGCGCGGTGGATATGTTCTGGCGCCACAAATTCTTGTGTGACGACGATCGGCGTTTCATCGCGGCGACTCCGGCGCCAGCGACAGCCAGGTCAGCCGCCAGGCGCCATCCACGCGCTCACCGGTGGCGAAATACGGAGTGAACAACAGTGGCTCCCGGTAGCCTGGATCCAGCGCGATGCGCGGCATGCCATCGCTCTGCGCGGGCAGCAGGGTCAGCCAGTCGTCCGGTGGCGTGGTCGGCAGACGCAGGGTTTCCTGGGTCTTGAAACCGTCGATCAGCGTGGTGGCGTAGACCAGTGGTCCGCGAGTGATCGCGGCGTATTCGAAGTGCAGCACTTCCTGCCGCACGTTGCTGCCATCTGGCGCTAGCGATTCCTGCACATTGCGATTCGTTGCCCGATGCAGCACCGGTTTCATCGGGAAGCGCATCACGATTTCATCGCCGCTGAGCCAGTCGCGCTCGATCACCGCGTACTGGCCGGGCACGATGGCGATCCCGGCATCCTCGTCGCCCACGCACAACGTGGTGCCGCCGGCCCACGAGGGAATGCGCAGCTTGAGCATGAAATGCGCTGCGCGTTCCAGCGTGAGAAGCAGGCGCACCTCGCCGTCATGGGGATACGCGGTACGCTGCTCGATGCGCACGGCGCCGGCATCGGCGCGCGTGAATCGTGTTTCGGCGGGGCCATAGAGGTTGATCGCGATGCTGCCGTCAGCACCGCTCGTGCAGGCGATTGCGGGCAGTTCCTCCAGCGCCATCGCGCCACTCGACTTGCAGCAGCGCCAGTACGTGGTGTGCACGCGCCGGCCGTTGGGGAACACGTAGTAGCACCAGTCCTGTCCATCCGGTGCCTGCGCGCCGAGCAGGTCGTTGTAGGCGCTGCGCTCGATCTCTTCGGCGTAGCCGGCTTCACCGGTGATGGCGAGCAGTTCGCGATTCAACTGGATCCACGCCAGCGTCGAACAGGTTTCCACATAGCCATACGGGCTGAACACGCCAGGCGGGTTGAACACCTCGCGCGAGCGATGCGCCACGCCGCCCCACGGACCGCCGCCGAGCGTGAGATGGTGTTCGCGGATGCTGCGCCACAGGAGCTCCGCTGCGCACCGGTACTCCTCGTTGCCGGTTGCCTTGTGCAATTTGGCCAGGCCAACCAGATTCCATTCGAGCTGGTAGGCCTTGCCGGTCCCGATGCTGGCCGCGTCGATGCCGGCCAGCGCGCGTGGCAGCAGCGCGAGTTCGCGGTGATCGTTCGCCTGTTGCAGCACGCATTGCGCCAGCTCGAGGTAACGTCGCTCGCCGGTGGCGAAATACAGCTCGACCGCCGGATCCATCAACACCGTCGCAGACATCCCGTGATGGTTGCCCAGTTCAGTGATGTCGATGCCGTCTTCGTAGAGGGTTTTCCAGCACAGGTCGCCGATCCTGCGCGCCGCCTCGAGGTAACGCGGCTCGGGAAAGTGCCGATGTACCTCGAGCAAACCGAGGATCAGATAGGCATGCGTCCAGATATCCCACGTGCGCACGCTGGGTGCACCGTCCCAGCTCGCCGGTTTCGGCGGCTGCGGTCGCATGAAGCGTCGATCGGGCGCATAGGTGCCCAGATAGCCGTCGTCTTCCTGGGTGGACACGAGAAAATCCGCGACGCTTCGCAGATGTGCGAGCAAGGTCGGGTTGCCACTGCGCGCTGCGGCTTTCGCGGTGGCGTAGAGCCACTTGCCCGCATGCTCGCCGTACCAGTCGCCCGCGCGATTGTTCTGCCGCCGCGCGGGCGCGAAGATTTCGATCGCCGGGCTGTGCTCATCGACGATGAAGTGCGACAGACGGCCACTCAGGTTTGCATCGAGTGCGGCGCCCAGCAGCCCATGCAGCCGGTTCGCGATGTGCATCATCCTGCATCCACCACACAGCGGAAGCCGACACAGCCGGAGCGGTCCTTGCATGGCGACATCAACAGGTATTTGCCGTGCTGGTCGAGCCGGTGTGCCTGCGGGAAATACCAGTGCGATGTCTGCGGCTGGTATGAGCTGCCGCCGCGCAGGACCGCCGCGCGAGTGTGCTCGTCGACGTATTCGTCGGTCCACTGCCAGATGTTTCCGACCAGGTCCAGGACGCCGAACGGGCTGGCCGCATCGGCGTGCGCATCGACGTCATCGGGCGGGCGCAGCGCGCGCCCGCGGTTCGTCGGCGGCACCATCGACGGGTCCCAGTCGTTGCCCCAGGGATAGATTCGCCCGTCGCTGCCCTGTGCGGCGTACTGCCATTCCCATTCGCGCGGCAGCCGCTTGCCGGCCCATTGCGCATAGGCACGCGCGTCCTCGATCGACACCCAGGTCACCGGTTTGTTGTTCCAGCCCGACGCCGGTGCACCGTCCTGCCAGTGACGCAGGAAGTTGTGTGCATCGCGCGGATGCCAGCCGCTGGCGTCAAGAAATTCGCGGTATTGCGCGTTGGTCACCGGCGTGCGGTCGATGTGGAACGCACGCATTGCCATGCGCCGGCGATGGCCGCGACGGGCGCTGTCCTCCCACGGGTATTGCACGTCGTTGCCTTCCCAGGTCTGACCTTCGATCTCGACGCCGCCGACCACGAAATCGAAGTCGCCGGCGGGAATCGTGAGCATGCCCGGAGGTGCTTCGGCTGCCGCCCGCGTGTTTGCGATCGGTACCAGCTGTTGCGGCAGCGAGCGCCACTGGTTCGACAACGATTGCAGCGACGTCGCAGCGCGTGCATGCATGCGCGCGAGCAAATCATCGAGGCCATCGACGATCACGCCCGCAGCCACCGCAAGCAACGCGCCGAAACCGTGACCTTCGATGGCGAAATCGAACAGCGCCTGCTCGCCATCGATGCGGGGTTGCAGTGCCACGCCGTTCCACACGTCGTAGTACTGCGCGCCGTCGCGATGCGGCACGGCGATCTGCTCGCCGGTCACGACGTATTCGTTGCGGTTCACCAGCGTCCACAGGGTGAGACCGTCGACCGGAAAGCGGCTGGCGAAGATGCCGGCCTGCAAGCTGCGCACGTACGGCCGCCAGTCCCTGCTGACCATCAGCGGCGCGAACTGGCGCTCGATGCTGGCGATGCGGCGCAGGGTTTCGGCATCGCGGGGTGTCAGCTGGTTCCAGATGCCCCAGATATTTTCCCAGGCGTTGTAGCCGATGCCGTTGAAGAAGATGTATTGCAGATCGTGGTTGCGGTCGCGGCCCCAGCGGTTCTCGTAGTTGATCATGTGGCGCGGTT
>JBDTZX010000335.1:0-11093 GCA_040004895.1 Rhodanobacter sp.
AGATCAAAGGGCACGCACGATTGCTGCGGGTGTGGCGCGGCTAACCGCTACCGCAGCGGCATCTCCTTCGTAGTCTTCTCCAGAATCTTCATCGACTCGGCGTTGCGCTTTTTCCATTCGCGCTGCTCTGCGTTGTTTCGCGAATCGCTGGCGTAGATCACCGCGCGTGGCTGCGGCGGTGTTGTGGTTGCCGGGCGGAGCGAGGGCGCGGGAAATGACGGAACTGCCTGCTGGAGGGCAATGGGTGCCGAAGTGACTGTCGGCGGCACGTTCGCAGTGGCAGACGAAAGCACGCCGACTATCAGCAAACTCGCGACCATGCTCGCGCTCAGAGCCAGCGGTGAATCCATCGGTCCCATACTGCGCGCCTTGGTGGTCTGCACTGAGCGCACGGTAGCGATGAGGTCGCCACCATGAATCAGTTCGATGGGTTTGCCCTGGGCGAAGCGACGTGCCTCGCTGGTGTAGTCGCCAAGCGCGACGATTTTCACTGCTGCCGCTTGGTGGTGCATCAGCAGGCCGTACATTTCGCGCACGACTTTGACGCCGACTTGCCAGTTCTGCCATTGCTTGCACTGCACCAGCGTGGTCCTGCCGTCCTTGCGCAGGATCAGGTCGATGCCGCCGTCGGCGCCGCCGAGTCCGGTTTCTTCGACGGCATAGCCTTGGCGGCGAAAGGCTTCGCCGGCCAGCAGTTCAAACTGTTGCCAGTTCATTTGCGCGAGGCTGCCGATGCCGGTTTGCTTGTCGAGTAGCTGCCGACGGCTTCGACGGCCGAAGAAGGAGAACAGGGCGGCGATCCAGCAGCCGATCAGCAGCATCCAGCCGAGTGGCGCGTAGATTCCGGCAGCCGCGGCCTTGCCAAGCCCGGACAGCACAGGGTCGTTGATTGAAGCGAAGTACCAGCCGATGCCGTGGCGTATCGCGATGTAACCGATCAGGCCGAGCACGATGCCCGCCGGCCATGGCATCGACGCCACGACGTCCAATCCGCTTTGCCTGCGCTTCGCCATGACTCCCCCTGAGCATTCCCTGGCTGCGCCACGATAGTCCGATGGTCAGTGGAAGAACATATGCATGGGCAAGACATTGCGTAACGACAACACCCGGATGGCAGAAGACCTGTGCTGACTTATCGGACGCGAACGGCGTCGCTCTTCGCTTGCGGCGCCGTCGCCGCATAGCCATCGTCGAGCGTGTGGATGAAGGCGATGATGTCCTGGATGTCGAGGTCGGTCAGTGCGGGCGGGTCGCCGACTTTGAGGTCGAACGGTGCATCCTTGGTGTCGATGTTGCCCTGCAGTGACTTGGGGAGGTCGTTGTAGAGCGCGAGTTTGCCGCTGGCGTCGCGCGGATAGATTTTTTCGGGCTGGATGCTGCGCAGGTTGTAGAAGTCCAGCACCTGTTTCAGCGTGTGGTAGACGCCGTTGTGGAAGAACACCGAGCGACGGTCGACGTTGCGCAGGGTCGGGGTCAGAAACATGCCGCAGTACTGCGTCTGTTGCGCCAGATCCTTGCGCACCGGACCGCACAGCCCGAGGTCGTGGAATTCTGGATTCCGGTTGAGTGGCAGTTGCGGGTTGCGCGGCACGCCCAGTGCTTCGTACTGGGTGTCGGTGAAGAGCGGCGGCAGGCCATCGCGGCCTGGCTGGCTCAGGTGACAGGCCGCGCAATTGCCTTTCTGCGGATCGTTGAACAGCTGCATGCCGCGCGCTTCGGTTCGGGTGAGCCGGGCCTTGCCCTGCAACCACGCGTCGTATTTGCTGGTGAAGGCGTGGAACGACGGGTCTTCGATCTGGAAGCGCACGAGGGCGAACATTGCCTCGGACACCAGCCGGTCCGGATCGCTGAAGATGGTCGGGCCGAACAGCTGGACGAATCGCTGGCGATAGCTGGCGCGGGTCAGCTTGACGGCGATCCTGGCCACGCTGCCGTTGGCCATTTCCATCGGATCGAGTGCCGGCAGAAAGGCCTGCCGCTGCAGCGAGTCGGCGCGGCCGTCCCAGAACAACCCGCCTTGCGGCACCATCGCGGCTGCTTGCGTGCTGCCGGCGATTTTCTGCACGCGCGGGTCGTTGCCGGCCGACGCCGCCACCGCATTGAGATTGACCGTGACATCGTCCGGGCCGGTGTCCGGGCCGATGCTGAAAGGTTGTTGTCGATAGAGGTAGGCCAGCGAAGGCGGTGGGCGATCGCCGAAGCTTTTCAGATCACGACCACCCGGCTGGACGGCCAGATGGTTCGGCGGGTTATAGGCGTAGTGCGGGCTGTGGCAGGACGCGCAGGACTGCCGCCCCGAAGCCGACAGCGAGGTATCGAAGAACAGCAGCTTGCCCAGTTGTGCCACCGCGCTCGGCGGCCGCGTCGGTGGAAGATTCAATCGCACGGGATGAGGGTTGCCGCCATCGGCGCCAACGGTGGTTGCAATCGCTTGTGCAGAGGCATGACCGATCGGCGCACAGGCGAGCAGGCAGCATGACGCGAGACCGAAGGCGGACATCAGTCGACGCGCGGGGCGGCGGGATAAGGGGTGTCGGGTCGATCGGGCGGCAGAAGGCAAGAGCGGGAATCCGGTCAATCAGCGGCTTGGAGGCGGCGCACGGCGATGGAATCCGGATCGGCGCCATGCGGCCACGGGCACTTCCCTGTCCGGTCGAAGGACGGACCGGACAGGGATGCGTGGTTGCGATTTACATGGCCTTGTTCGAATGCGCGGCGACCTGGACGCTTTGCTGCAGGCGCGGGTCAATCGGACGCATGACCCGCGTGCCCTGCTCGGGGTCGAGGAAGATCGGGCGCGTCAGATCGAACTGCTTCCGGTTGAAGTCGAACATGCGCATGATGCTGCCGGCAGTCGCGTCGTTCGAGCCCTGGCCGATGCGCGTACCGCCGAGCCAGTTGTCCTCGATGAAGCGCACCACCGAGGACTGCGTGACACGGGTATCGTCGACGAAGTTGCTGCGCGCATAAGGCGAGATGACCAGAAACGGAACCCGCGTGCCGGGTCCGCACCGGCCATTGACGACGCGGCCATTCACGCCGATGCCGGGCCGGGCGTCGGGGCCGCTGCAAATGCCTCGCCCGTTGAGCTGGTCCGCGCCCGTGACCGCACCTTCCGCGGTGGATGCATCGAACGATGAGGTGACCGGCGATGCGTAGCGATGGTCGTACCAGCCATCGGAATCGTCGTAGGTGATGATGATCGCGGTGTTCTTCCAGTCCGGTTGCTGCTCCAGGAAGTTGATCACCTTGACGACGAACGCCTGCTCATCCAGCGGATCCGAATTGCCCGGATGCGCATCGCCCACCGCCGGCGCCTTCAGATAGCTCACCGAGGGGAAATTGCCCGCGGCTACGGCACTGAAGAAATCGTTCACGTCGTACTCGTGGTGAACCGGCGTGGCGCCGCTGTCCTTCGGGTCGGTGAAGCCGATCTTGCCGAGCGCGCTGGGGCGCGCATGCGTGGGGTTGGCGGTGGAGGCGTAGTACTGGAACCAGTTGTGATGGGGGATGTAGTCGGACTTGGTGACATTCAGCACGCTCGAATAGGTGCTGCGGCCGCAGCCGGTGCTGCCGTTGCTGTTGGCCGCCGTCAGATCGAAGCCGCCCATGAAGCCGCCCCAGGTCAACTGGCTGGCATTCAACAGATCGCCGATGTTCTTCGAGGTCATGCGCACCGTGCTGGAAACCGAAGAGCAGGCATCGTAGGCCGGGTCGGTGTCGCCGATCAGGGTCAGGCCACCCTGTCCATCGGGAACCGACGAGGTCGATCCAACCACGGCCTGGGCACCGTTGGTGGTACCGGAGACGACGGCCAGCGCGCCCTGTGTCGAAGGTCCGTAAGTGTCGGTATAGGCGTTGTCATTCAGTGCAAAATGCTGGGCGTAGTTCCACAGCGCGGTCACGGTATTGCCGTCGTAGTAGGCCATGACCAGGCCGTGGGTGCCGAAGGTGCCGGCGCTGCTGACGGTGTTGTTGCCGGTGTGGGCAGGGAACAGATCCGACGCGCCGTTGTCGTAGGCCAGCTGTTCCGGCGTATAGGCGTGGTTCTGGCCCTCGGTGTTCGCCTGCGTGCGATCCAGCCGGAACGGATTGACCGCATTGACGCCGTTGAGCGGGTTGAGTGCGTTCGGGTTCTGCGTCAACAGTTCAGGGGTCAGACCCTGCACCGCGGGCGTCGATGGCGCGGCCGTGAACACCGGCTCGCCGGGCGGATTCTGCGCCACCGGGTAGGTGCCGAAATAGTGATCGAACGAACGATTCTCGCCAAAGATCACCACCAGGTGCTTGATCGGCGTGGCCGTCGGTACGGCATCCTGCGGAGAGACCCGCGACACCGGACCGGGCATCACCCGGATCGGAGAAAAAGCCTGGCCTGCGGACGATGCCGACTGGGCGGAGACCGCGAGCGCCAGGCCCGCCGAGGCGATCGAGGCGCACAACAGCGTCTTGCGGATGAGGTGAGGGCGGAACATGGGGATCTCCTGGTGAGGGACGCAACGAGACGGGGGTGACCGGACGAGGCAGGCCGCAGCGCGATCCATGCCGCCTCGTTGCTGCGGCAAACCATTGCGGGAGCGCCTGCGGTTCGAAAGGGATTTCAACACCCGCGCATGAACATTCCGAGACAGTCGTGCGGCGCATCGTCGCTGCAGGAAATTGCGACGCATGCTGGCGTGTCGCGGGTGGCGAACAGCCACGCTGGTGACAGGGCGATGGCGCTTGCCACCCGGAGACGCTGCGCCACGGCGCACGTTCGATTGGCGAATCGAATGTCGGTTCCGGGCAAAGAGCACACGTTGATCTGTGTTGGATCGGTGCGCATCTGCAGGCCGGTTCCTTGCCACCACCGGTGATCTCCACTAGCGTGCGCCGACCAGCGTGGGGACGTGGCTCTTGAAAATCTCGATTGGCAAGCGCCTGTTCTTCGCCGTGCTGCTGTCCATCGTGGCGGTCGGGGCGATCGGCGTGGGGCTGGTGCGCTGGCGGCTGGCGGATGATTTTTCGCAGTACGCCGCGAACATCGAGGTGCAGCGTCTGGGCGGTCTGATCGGTGCGTTGTCGATGCAGTACCGGCAGCATGCCGGCTGGTCGTTCGTGCCGACGCAGGTCGAGCGGCAGAAGATCTGGCTGCGTGACGAACTTATGCGCGTGCAGGCCGCGCAGCTTTCGAAAGCCGGCGCGGCACCGCTGTCACCGAGCCTCGGCTATCGCATCGGCCTGCTGGATCAGGACCAGCACTATCTCGCGGGGGCGATCGCCAGCCCGGTAATGATCGCGGTGGCATCGATCGATACCATCCAGCGGCCGGTCATGGTTGACGGCAGGAAGGTGGGTTCGCTGATCATCGTCAAGCCGCAGAATCCCGACGACGGACTGGCCGTGGCGTTTCTGGTCGAGCAACAGAAAAGCCTGTTGCTCATCGCGGCCATCAGCGTGCTGCTGAGTGCGCTGGCAGCGGCCCTGCTGGCGGCGCATTTCCGCAAGCCGGTGAAGCAGCTGGTGGCTGGCGCGCGGCGGCTGGGCCAGGGACAGTTCGACACGCGGCTGTCGATCCATCGCAGCGATGAACTCGGCGAGCTGGCCGATACGTTCAATCAGGTGGCGGCCCGGCTGCAGGCCACCGAGCACTGGCGCCAGCAGTGGGTGGCCGACACCTCGCACGAATTGCGCACGCCGCTCTCGGTTCTGCGCGTGCAGATGGAAGCACTGCAGGACGGCATTCGCAGTGCCACCCCGGAAACCGTCGCGCTGATGCTGCGGCAGGTGCTGTCGCTGACGGCGCTTGTGAATGATCTGCACGAACTGGCACGCGCGGATCAGGGTCAACTTCAGTACGACAAGGCAGCGGTCGATGCATGGCAGGTTGTCGCGGAGGTCGCCGAACGTTTCGCGGAGAAGTTCCGCATGGCGCAGCTGACGCTTTCGATCGGTCCGGCGCCACCGCGCGCCATGGTGCATGGCGATGTCGGTCGCCTGCATCAGGTCATCGTCAACCTTCTGGAAAACAGCGTGCGCTACACCGACGCCGGCGGTCGTGTCGACATCCACGGCAGGGTGGACGGCCGCGAACTGCACATCACCCTCGACGATTCGGCGCCATCGGTCCCCGCCGACATGCTCGAACGTCTGGGCGAGCGATTCTTCCGCGTGGAGGAATCGCGCAACCGGCAGCTCGGTGGCGCCGGTCTCGGCCTCGCGCTCTGCCGGCACATCCTCGATGCCCACGATGGCCGGCTGGAGTTCGCCGCGTCACCGCTGGGCGGTTTGCGCGCCACCCTTGTGCTGCCGCTGGAAGACTGATGCCTGCCTCGATCCTCATTGTCGAAGACGAAAGCGAGCTCTCCTCGGTCATGCGCGATTACGTGACCGCCGCGGGCTACGCTGCGCAGGTGATTGCCGATGGCGCCGAAGCACTGGCCAGCGTGCGGCGTGCCGTGCCCGACCTGATCGTGCTGGACGTGATGCTGCCGAATCTCGATGGCATGGCGGTGTGCCGGGCAGTGCGCGCGTTCTCCGCGGTGCCGATCATCATGGTCACGGCCAGGGTGCAGGAAATCGACCGGCTGCTCGGCCTGGAAACCGGCGCCGACGACTATCTGTGCAAACCGTTCAGCCCGCGCGAACTGGTCGCGCGGATCAAGGCGGTGCTGCGTCGCGCGCACCCGCCGGCCAACGAGGCGCGGCCCGTCGTGATCGACGAGGCGGCGCGCGTCGTGCGCATCCATGCGCAGCCGCTGGACCTCACGCCCACGGAGTTCAGCCTGCTCGCCGCGATGGCACGCCGACCCGGCGTGATCCACTCGCGGGCGCAACTGCTGGACGTGGCCAGCCGCGACAACCTCGATGCCACGGATCGCGCGATCGACAGCCATATCAAGAATCTGCGCCGCAAACTCGCCGCGGCGATTCCGGATGTCGAAGCGATCCACTCCGTCTACGGGCTCGGCTACCGCTTCGAGCTCTAGTACATCGCGGCGATCGTGGTTCGTCGCATCCCCACAATCTCTCCACATTCCCTTGCGACGCTGCGCTCATCGACCAACGATGAACCCAACCAAGGAGTGCAGAGATGACCATGCAGAAGAAGACAAAAGCGCGCATCGTCGCGCTGGCCGGCGCCGGCGTGTTGTGCGGAGCCGGGCTGGCGCTGTTCGGCATGCCCGGCCACGCGCAACCCGGTCCGCCGCAGAAGGACATGAGCGTGGACCGGGCTGTCCGCAGCGAGGTGATCGACGGGATCG
The DNA here is from genome assembly GCA_040004895.1 of Rhodanobacter sp. Classification (GTDB taxonomy): domain Bacteria; phylum Pseudomonadota; class Gammaproteobacteria; order Xanthomonadales; family Rhodanobacteraceae; genus Rhodanobacter. Next base: position 7,245 of record JBDTZX010000335.1, read on the forward strand.
TCGCCAATCTGGATCGCTCCTACGTCTTTCCGGACAAGGCTGCCGCGATGGGAAAGAGCCTGCGCGCGCAGCTGCAGCACGGGGATTTCGATTCGATCACCAGCGCCGAAACCTTCGCCAGCACGCTCACCGATGCATTGCGGCGCAACAGTCACGACCCGCATCTGCAAGTGCTTTATTTCGAGGATGCGATACCGCCGGCATCCGATCAGGGCGACTCGCCCGCGGACAAGGCCGCGGAGCTGTCGGAATCCAGGCGCTTCAACTTCGGCTTCAACAATGTCGACCGTCTGCCTACCGATATCGGCTACATCGACATGCACCAGTTTGGCCGCCCGGACCAGATCGCCACGCGCGTTGCCGCCGCCATGACGATGATCAGCGACACCAAGGCCCTGATCATCGATCTGCGCCACTGCGGCGGCGGCGATCCGGAAGGCGTGATGCTGTTTGCCAGCTATCTCTACGACAAGCCCACCCATCTCAACGACGTCTACTGGCGCGACGAGAACCGCACCGAACAACGCTGGACCCAGGCCAGCGTGGCAGGCACGAAATATGGCGAGTCGCGCCGGATCTACCTGCTGACCAGCGCCGACACATTCTCCGGTTGCGAGGATTTCGCCTATGCGCTGAAGAACAACAAGCGCGCCATTCTGGTCGGCGAAACCAGCGGTGGCGGCGCGCATGCGGGCGGTCCGCATCGGCTGGATGCGCACTTCATGATGTTCGTTCCGTCCGGCCGGCCGATCAGTCCGGTCACCCACACCGACTGGGAGAACGTCGGCGTGATCCCGGACGTCAAGACCTCGGCAAAAAATGCGCTGGACACCGCGCAGATCGCCATCGTGAACGAGTTGCTGCGGACGGAGAAGGATCCCGTGTGGCAGGGCAAGCTGAAGCAGCGGCTGCAGGAATTGAACTGACCCATGCAGGGGAGCGATAGGCCGGTTGAAGCAGCTCCACGCCGCCACTGCTGCATCGACGTGATCTTCGTGGTCGGCTCAGCCGCCGATTCCGAAGGCCTCCTGCCGGTCGCTCCGAATGAAAAGGCCCGCCGATTCCGGCGGGCCTTTCATGGTTGTCGCGGTGGTCGGAGCAACTACCGGCCGCGTCCTTGCGGGCTGGCTGTCGGGCTGTCGGCGCGCCCCGCGTTCTGGATGGCGGGCATCGGAGATCGCTGTGGATTGCCCTGGTATTGACGCTGGTACTGGTCTTGCTCACGCGTCCAACGGTGTTCAAAGTCGGGTGCTCCCCGGAACAAACCGCTCCGATTGGCAAGCGCCAGACGGTGGCCGTCGATCTTCACCCAGTACCACGATCCGTTGGGAACCGGTGACGCGGATACGTACCTGAAGTTCGCGAAGTAGTCGCCTTCCTTGCGCGGTGTCACGTTCAGCGCAAGATTGATGACGAACTGGCTGCTCACCGGATGGCCGTGTTCGATGGCGGGTCGATCGATCATCTCGTCCAGGTTCTGGCGCAGCAGCCGGTCGAACCGGGGCGAGAGTTCCGTGGACGACGAGACATCGGTGACATTTCCCCTGGCGTCCACGTGCACCAGCACCGGCATGACCTTGGGCGTGAATTCGTTGAGCGAAGCGGAAGCCGCCATCGCGGCACTTCCTGCAGCAGACAATGCACCGAAAAGGACGAGTGCGTGAAGTGGCTTCATGGGGAAAACCTCACCGGATCATCGAACGTTGGCGCGACATTCCGCGCGGGGAAACGCTGCCTGAAACGTTTCGACTGTCCTCCCAATTGCGCGAGCGGTCAACGACCTGAATCGGCCAGTCCGGCCCACGGACACCTCCGCAAGCATCGCCATCACGGTCGATGCATGCCCGGACGCCGGGCGCTACGCTATGAACTTCACTGATGCAGGCAACGGAGATCCACATGTCCAGTCAAGCAGCCTCGTTCCGCCACATGCACGATGGCCCCAAGCCATTGCGGCTGCCCAATGCCTGGGACGCCGGCAGCGCCAGGCTGTTCGAAAGCCTCGGTGCATCGGCCATCGCCACTACCAGCGCGGGCGTGGCATGGACGCTGGGTTATGCCGATGGTGGGCAGATGCCAGCCGACGCGGCGATCGATGCTGCAGTCAACATGGCGCGGGTGTTGCGGGTACCGCTGTCGGTCGACATGGAGAACGGCTATTCGGACGATCCGAAAGCGGTGGGCGAAACGATCCGGCGACTGCTCGACGCAGGCATTGCCGGCATCAATATCGAGGACGGCCGCGATGCGCCGGCAAAGCACGCCGCGAAGATCGAGGCAATCAGGAATGCGGCGGCGAAAGCTGGCGCGGACATCTTCGTCAACGCGCGCACGGATGTGTTCCTGGCCAGCCTGGTCGGCGCGTCGAAGCGCGTGGAAGAGACACTGTCGCGCGGCGCGATCTATCGCAACGCGGGCGCGGACGGTCTGTTCGTTCCGGGGCTTTGCGACGCGGCGGACATTGCCGCGGTGGTGGGCGGCATCGAGCTGCCGATCAACCTGATGGCGTGGCCGGGCCTGGCCTCGTCGGATGCGTTGGGCAGGCTGGGCGTGCGCCGGCTGAGCGCGGGCTCGGGCATCTCGCAGATGCTGTGGGGTCACGCGGAAAGACTGGCGAAGGACTTCCTCGATACCGGCCGCTCCGAATCGATGGCCGAAGGCTCGATGCCCTACGCGCAGCTGCAGGGTTTGTTCGCGAGGCGGTGATTCGCCAGTGGCGAGGCGATCCGTACTCAGTGCACATCGCCGTCGTTACCAAACGCGCTGATGAAATGCAGCAGCTGGACGCACAGCCTCCATCAGCGAACGATGCCACGTTTCATTTCTAGTGATCATCGGCTTCCATCGTGGCCCACCCGCAGGCCAGCAGCGAGAGGATGGCGATCGTCAACAGCAAGGTGATCGCGGATGCCGACAGCTCGCCATGCATCCAGTCCTGCCAGCCGATATGCAGCAGCGGCGTGGACAGCAGGCTGAGCCAGCACACGACGGTTCCCGTTACCACACCAGCCCACAGCGGCCACGCCATGCGGCGGCGACGTGGTGGCAGTCGTTGCATCAGGCGTTCGGAAAAGCCGTTGTCGGCGACACTGCCTTCGAACTGCTGGCGCAGCAGCGCATCGATCGGATCGTCGTGCGATTGATTCATGGTGTTTGCTCCTTGTCGGTGGTTTCGTGCCACGCCGCCAGCCACGTTTTCAGTTTTGCCTTGCCTCGGGTCGCATGGGTTTTCACCGTGCCCAGCGGCATCGCCAATACGTAGGCGGTCTCGTCGTGGCTCAGGCCCAGTTGCACGCAATGCAGCAGCACACTCTGCTCGGCGATGGACAGGCGTTGCATCGCGCGTTCCAGATCCATCTGCAGATCGACGGCACGCGTCGGTGCCGGCAGCCTTTCCGCTTCGCCTTCATCGTCGTTGCCGAGTGGCCACGATTTTTTTCGACAGGCTTGCAGGAAACAGGAATAGGCGATGCGGTAGAGCCAGGTGGAGAACCGTGCTTCGCTGCGGAACTGATCCAGTTTTCGCCACGCCAGCAGAAAGGCTTCCTGCGCCAGATCATCCGCCGCGGCATGGTCGCCATGCAGCAGCCGGCGCAATTGCGCGCGCACCAGCCCCTGATGACGACGTACCAGTTGCTCGAACGCTCGCGGGTCCTTGCCCAACCGTGCCCGTACGACGAGTGCCTGATCGATGCGCGCCTCGGCGGCGCTGTCAGCCATTCGCGTTCCCGCGCCGATTCAACCACCAGCTGGCGAGGTAGCCCAGGCCGATCATCAGCGGCAGAAGGCCCAGACCCCAAAGGCTGCCGATGCTGCGACCGTTGTCGAGCTGGCCCGGCAACGCGAGGA
>JBDTZX010000250.1:0-3284 GCA_040004895.1 Rhodanobacter sp.
GACGAAGCCGCCGCCGTTGCCGCGCTGAGCGCAAAGCGTCCGATCGGACGACATGTATGATCGACCACGAGGTGACACCTTGAGCCATGACGCTGCACATCCCCCACACGCTCAGCACCCGCATCATCACGATGCCCGTGGCTTCGTGCGCGCGGTCGAGCATGCGAGCGAACAGCGCGGATTGCGGCTGACCCCGCTGCGCAAGGAAGTGCTGGAGTTGATCGCCGCTGCGGGCAAGCCGGTCAAGGCCTACGATCTGCTCGACCAGCTGCGCGAAATGCACGGCAATGCGGCCCCGCCGACGGTCTATCGGGCCCTCGATTTCCTGCTCGAGAACGGCTTCATCCACAAACTGGAATCGATCAACGCGTTCGTCTCCTGCCATCACCCGGCTGAGGCGCACCAGGTCCCGTTCCTGATCTGCGACCGCTGTTCCAGCGCACAGGAAGTCTGCGACGACCGTGTCGCCGATCTGATCGAGGCGCAGGCCAAGGCGCTGGGTTTCAAGCCGCAGGCGCAGACGCTGGAAGTTCACGGCATCTGCAAGAATTGCCGGAAGGCCTGAAGCTCCCAAGGCAATGGTACTGACCAGCGTTATAATGTAACATAACCTCGCTGAGCAGAAAATCGCCATGTGCGGCGATGCCAGAGCAGGGCCGATGGAAACCGGGCAGTCGAGCAAATCCCGCTGGTGGAGTGTTGCCGACCGCATCGGTGCGACGGCGTCGTTCCTCTGCGCGATCCACTGCGCCTTGCTGCCGTTCGTGCTGGCGCTGCTGCCGTTCGTGGGTCTGGAATTCCTGGCCGACCATCGCTTCGAGCGTGGTTTCGTCCTGTTTGCTTGTGCGCTGGCGCTGCTCGCACTGGTCCGCGGTTACCGCCGTCATCAGGGACCGTTGCCGCTGCTGCTGGCGTCGCCGGGGCTGGCGTTGCTGCTGCTCGGTGTGACCTATGCCGAAGGCTATTCGATCATCCTGCACAGCGTGCTGGTGACCTGCGGCGGCCTGCTGGTGGCGTCCGCCCACTTCGTCAATCTTCGTGCTGACCGCCGCCATGGCCATGATCACGTGCATGGTCCGCAATGCGCACATTGAGCCGCGTACCGCGCACGGGTGATTGTGTAACGGCGGCTGCGATTTCTAGCATGCAGCGATGACGACCGGCTACACCCACCACCACGACCATCCGCACGGATCGAATGCACATGCGCAGGCCGGCCGGCATGGAAACCGCAGCCGCAAGTTGCTGTTCGCCTTTGTACTGACCGTGTTGACGATGGTGGCCGAGGCGGTTGGCGGCGTGTGGTCCGGTTCGCTGGCACTGCTGGCCGATGCCGGCCACATGATGGTCGACGCGCTGGCCCTGCTGCTGGCGTTCGTCGGTGCATGGATGGCCACGCGGCCCGCCGATGCGCGGCGCAGCTACGGTTACGGACGGATGGAAGTGCTGGTCGGCTTCGTCAACGCACTGAGCCAGTTCGTGCTGGTCGGCTGGATCATTTACGAAGCGATCAACCGGCTGCTGCATCCGGGTGCGATCCTTTCCGGCGTGATGCTGGCAGTCGCCGCTGCTGGTTTGGTGGTCAATGTGTTGTTGCTGCATACCCTGCACGGGCACGCACACGACGACGTCAACATGGCCGGTGCGAGCCTGCACGTTCTCGGCGACCTGCTTGGATCGGTCGCCGCGGTAGTGGCAGCGCTGGCGATCCGCTGGTTCGGGTGGCTGTGGGCCGACCCGCTGCTGTCGCTGCTGGTCTCGTTGCTGATCCTCAACAGCGCCTGGCGGTTGCTGCGCCAGTCCGCGCACATCCTGCTGGAAGGTGTGCCGGATGGAATGGATTGCGCAGCCGTCGAAGCCTCGTTGCATCAGGCCGACCCGTCGATTCGCAACGTGCATCACCTGCATGTCTGGCAACTGGCGTCCGGATCGCGCATGGCCACGCTGCACGCCGAGTTGAGCGGACAGGGCGACAGCACAACCGCGTTGCGAGCGATCAAGCGCGTTCTGCTCGAGCGTTTCGAGATCCAGCACGTGACGGTGCAGATCGATCCGGGCGACTGCATGGACCAGGACGAGGATTGCGCCGGACACGGGCACGCCTGACTAGGTGCTTTGACCGGTCGCTGCTATCATGCTCGATCGTTCATCCAACCAATCAAAGGAATTCCCATGGGCAAGGGCGATCGCAAGACCCGCCGCGGCAAGACCTATCGCGGCAGTTACGGCAACACCCGTGCGCATTCGGCAGCGCCGGCCGTGGTGGGCGCCAAGCCGACCGTGACCAAGCCGGTCGCCGCAAAGAAGGCCGCGCCGAAAAAGAAATCGGCCTGAGTCCATCGATGCTGCACCGACAAGACCCCGCTGATGCGGGGTTTTTGTTTTGTGCAATCGCTGCGGCGTGAGCGCGGCGATTCTGTTGTGGTGTGCCGGCGCGGGGCAGCGCTGGCACCCGCAGCACGTGCCCCCGAAGGAAGCGCGGAACCCGGTGAGCGACTTCACCTCCACGCGTGGAACTGACGTCACCTGACTGGTAGGCACGGCAATTTGCGGCGACGCGACAAGTCATGTATGCTTGATCCATCGTATTAATGCATTAGTACATCATGAAGCGTCGATCGCTTGACCCCGAAACATCCATCGAGTCGGCCGAACTGAGCCTGTATGAGGCATTGCTGTCGATGAAGAATGCCGGCGAGATGGGCGCGTTCCTGGGCGATTTGTGCACGCCGGCGGAACTCGAAGTACTGGTCGATCGCTGGCGGGTGGTGCCGTTTCTGCTGGATGAAGTGTCCTATCGCGAGATCCACGAGCGCACCGCCGTCAGCATTACCACCATCGGCCGGGTGGCGCGTTATCTCAATCAGGGCAATGGTGGCTATCTCGCCGCCGCCGCGCGTGCCACGCGACGACAGTCGCTGGCGGCAAGAAAGGCGAAGGCATGAAGACGCGTGACCGGTTGCGTATCGCCATGCAGAAATCCGGTCGGCTCACCGAGCCCGCGCTGGATCTGCTGAATCGCTGCGGGCTGAGCTTCCGGCAGAGCCGCGACAAGCTGTTCTGTTTCGGCGAGGGCGAACCGGTCGATTTGTTGCTGGTGCGCGATGATGACATCCCCGGGCTGATCGCCCAGGGCGTGTGCGATCTGGGTATCGTCGGGCGCAACGTGCTTGGCGAGTTTCAGCTCGCCGCAGGTCGTGATCTCGCCCCGATCAGCGAACTGCGGCCGCTCGGCTTCGGCCGCTGCCGGTTGTCGATCGCGGTGCCGCAGGAGCTGGAGTACC
>JBDTZX010000553.1:0-3232 GCA_040004895.1 Rhodanobacter sp.
CGGTTTGCTGGAAGGTGCGGGCAAGCAGGTCAGGAGCATCCGGCTCACCTGCGGGATGGACATCGACCTTCCTGAAGTCAAGGCGCTCGTGACGCGGGCGAGACTTCCTTTCGAGACGTCGTTGTTGGCCGCTCCACCGCTCACCACCGTGATCAAGCTGGTGGCAGCGAAGCAGCGACCGCGCCGTCCATCATCCTGATCCGGTGTTGCCGAGCGGAGAGTTGCTCGATACCGCAGATCAGGCGGACGGCTACACTCCCGTTTGACTCAGGCATCAGCCCGTACAAGGAAGCTCGATGAATCTTGCAGCTGTGGAGATCAAGGCGTTCGTGCCTGCGCGCGACCTCAATGTATCCAAAGCCTTTTACATCGCGCTGGGCTTCGAGGTGCCGTGGTCGTCGGACGATCTGGCCTACGTCCGTTATGGCGACACGAGCTTTTTGCTGCAGCAGTTCTTCGTGCCCGATCACGCCGGCAACTTCATCATGCATCTGCTGGTCGAGAACGCCGACGACTGGCACGCGCATGTCAGTGCGGCGGGAGTCGTCGAAAAGTTCGGTGTCCGTGTCGGCACGCTGCAGGATCAGCCCTGGCAGATGCGCGACTTCACGCTCACCGACCCGGCTGGCGTGCTCTGGCGCATTGCTCAAAACATCTGAGTTCCTGCTGACATAGCCGTTGGGCGCGAGGCGGAAGAGTGGCGCCCGGTGAAAAAGTCCTGCATGTGGCTTTCGGAGCCTCCGTGGCAGTGTCTGCCGCGCTGGTAGACACAAGCAAACGGTATCGCCGCCCCTGTGATTTTTTTCCGTACCCTGCGAATCATGGGTGGAACGGTGGGGAAAACGAATCCATGAAATCCAGGCAACAACAGCAGCGCTTCGAGGTGTTGCTGCACGAGCATCGAAAGATCGTGTTCAAGGTGGCCGGCCTGTACAGCCGCAACGCCGCCGATCGCGAGGATCTGGTGCAGGAGATCAGCACGCAGCTGTGGCGTTCGTTCGGCGGCTATGACCCGGCGCGGGCGAAGTTCTCGACTTGGATGTATCGCATCGCACTGAACGTGGCGATCTCGCAGGTGCGGCGCGAGCGGTGGTCGGAATCCGATCGCTTCGAGCCGCTGGAGACGCAGCACCTGGAGACGGTCGGTGGCGGCGAGGGCATTGCCGAACCCGATGAGCGGCTGGGCGAGCTGTATGCATTCATCGGCCAGCTCGATCCGCTCAATCGCGCGCTGATCCTGCTGTACCTGGAAGACCGCAACTACACCGAGATGGCCGAGATTCTCGGCATCAGCGAAACCAATGTGGCGACCAAGATCAGTCGCATCAAACAGAAGCTGCGCGGTCAGATGACCGCGCCTGACGGAGCATGACGATGGAACTCGATGAACTGAAACAGGCGTGGGCACGCATGGAGATTCGCCAGGAGAGTATGGAGGGACTGTTGCGCGAAGATTTTCATGATCGACGGATGGAAAAGTCGCGCGCCTCAATACGCCGCACCCTGTGGTGGCTGGGGCTGGAAGTTGTTGCGTGGATCGCCTTCGTGGTGTGGGTGGCCACGTTCTGGGTGGCGCATCGGCATACGCCGCACCTGCTGCTGATCGGGCTGCTGCTGCATGTGTATGGCATCGCAGGGATCTGGTCGTGTGCCACCCAGTTGTTTCTGCTGGCGCGGATCTATTTGTTCGATGCGCCGGTGCTGGTGCTGCAGCGTTGGCTGGCGCAGCTGCGGCGGTTCCGCGTCTACAGTACGTTGGCGCTCGGCTTGCCGTGGTGGTGCCTGTGGCTGCTGGTGCCGCTGGTGGCGCTGATGGACTTCACTGGCGTGGATCTGTACGCCGCGGGCGCGGGCTGGATCTGGGCCAACATGGCAGTGGGGCTGGTCGGTATCGGAATCAGTGTGTGGCTGGCACGTCGTTTCGCGGGCCGTCCTATCCGCTCGCGGTTTCTGCAACGCATCGTCGATGACATGAGTGGGCGCAACTTGCTCGATGCCTCGCGGCAACTGGAGGAAATTGCGCGCTTCGAACGGGTGTGATGGCACGGCGCATCGTGCCGGTGCGTTGGACGGATACTGCCGCCGCTTTTGTCAGATGCGATGTGATGCATGGCGGGAGCCTGCGGGCAGTGCCCGAGCTGCGTGGTCAGCGCACCCTGGGCTTCAATCGCACGTAGATCTGCTTGCGCACCACCGCGATGACCTTGCCGGAGCCGGTGGTCACTTCGGTCTCGAACCAGCGCAGCACCTTTTCGCCACCGGCTGCGGCAACGCGCAGTTCATCGACCACGCTGCTTTCGAGTTTGAAGTGGGCGTACACGTCCTCGCGGCCCGGCGCGACGAAGTCGATCGTGCCGGCCTTGTCCCACACGTAGTAGTCGCTGCCGAGCTGATGCATCGCCAGCAGCATCCAGAACGGGTCGACCATCGCGAACAGGTTGCCGCCGAACTGGCTGCGCACGTAGTTGCGGTTCCAGGGGCGCAGCCGCAGCACCACCTTCGCCTCGGTGTAGTCGTCGCTGAGCGACTGCAACCTGATCGCGTTGAACAGGAAGGGTGGCCACAGGTTGAGCAGGCGGCGGAACGTCGAGGCTTTCATCAGAACAGCAACGACGCCATCCTGCGCCGGTAGCGGCCGACCAGATCGGCATCGTCGAGCGTGGCGAATGCGGCGAGCAGGCGTTTCTTCGCCTGGCCGTCGTTCCATGTGCGCTCGCCCTGCAGAATCAGCAGGAACTGCTCCAGTCCGGCCGTTGCCTCGCCGTCGAGCAGCAGCCGCACGCCAAGCAGGTCGCGTGCCTCCCAGTCGCTGGAGTCGATCTGCACGCGCTGCTCGAGCGCGCCCCGCGTGGGCGCATTCTGCACCGCCTGCGCCAGATCGAGTTCGCTGCGCAGGCGCACCGCCCGCGCATCGATGGCGAGATTGGCGGGCAGCGCGGCGAGTTCGGTCTCGGCGGCGTTGACGTTTCCGACGCGCATCAGCGCCAGTGCGAGTTCAAGTTTCAGTTCGGCCTTGTCCGGTTCAAGGGCGATCGACTGCTGCAAGCGGCCAATCGCCTGCTCCGGGGTTTCCGCAACCACCTCATCGTCGACCGCGTCATCGACCACCGGTGCCTCCAGCGGCTGCAGATGGCGCGACAGGAACTCGCGCAGCTGGCCCTCCGGCAATGCGCCGGCGAAACCGTCGAGCACCTGTCCGTCCTTCACCAGCACCACGGTCGGGATGCTCTTG
>JBDTZX010000420.1:0-10881 GCA_040004895.1 Rhodanobacter sp.
TCGTGGTTGCGGTCGCGGCCCCAGCGGTTCTCGTAGTTGATCATGTGGCGCGGTTCCAGCCACTTGAACTTCGCCACCGGCGGGATGACCTCGTTCGGTGCCTTTTTGCCCCAGCTCTGCACGTTCCAGATCAGGGCCTCTTCGGCGCTGATGGTGGATTCCGGCTGCAGCACCACCGGATGACCGAGCGCATCGCAGGCGTCGAAGAACGCGCGCGGCATGCCGTTGTAGGTATCGCCGTTGATACCGTCGGCGCCGATCGCCTTGACCAGTCCGGCGATCGCCTGCCAGTCGTCCTGTTCCGGTCGGCGCGTGCCGTTGTCCCACGGCATCGTCGGCAGGAATACGCGTACACCGCGGCGGTGGAAATCGTCGACCGCGCTGCGCAGCCCGTCGATGCCGCCGGGCAGGTCATGGGCCAGATCGGTCTTGTTGCGGTCGTCGATGCCGATGTTGGGATACACGAACCACAGCAGCACGCTGTCGATGCCGCCGTAGCGCGCTTCAAGATCGTCGAGGTAGCGGTCGATCGTGTAGTGGCCAGTGAGCGGGTCGTGGAAATAGCGGTCCTCCACCATCATCTGCGCATGCACGAAGTTGCGCTGTGCCCATTGCAGTTCGGGACGGCGGTAATTGCTGTCGTCGTAGCCGATGCGCACGAGATGTTCGCGACGCCAGTCGATCAGCTCGGCGATCCAGTCGTCGCTGTTGCCGTTGACGTCGACCTTCCAGTGACCGATCTCCGCGAACGGCCAGCCCGGTGCCTTGCCCGGTGTCGGAAGATAACGCTGGGTGGTGACGTGCGAGAACTTGTATTCGTTCTTCACGCGCGGCGTGTCATTGCCTTCGTCGGAAGAATCGTCGCCGGGAGAGTCGGGATCGGTGTTCATGCAATGCAGGCTCGGCGAATGGAGAGTTGGATCAGGCGAAGCCGCAGTAGGCGGCGAGTTCGCCGGTGGCGTTGAGCGGGTGGTCGCCGGCGAGCATGCCTTCAACTTCGGCATGCGTGGGCACGCTGGTCTGCGCACCCAGACGTGTGCATGCGATCGCCGATGCGGCGCTGGCACGACGCAATGCCTGCGCGAACGGCATATGGCCGCTGAGCGCGGCGACCAGCGTGCCGCAGAACGTATCGCCGGCACCGGTCGTGTCCAGCGCCTGCACATGGAACGCCGCCTGCAGCAGATGTTGTCCGTCGAAGCGCGCGCAACAGCCGCGTTCGCCGAGCGTCACCACCACGCACGGCACGTCGAGCGCGGCCATGCCTTTGGCGATGCTGCCGCGCACACCGCTGAGTTCGGCGAGTTCGCCTTCGTTGACGATCAGGATGTCGATGGCCGACAGCAGCGCCGTCGACAGAGCCTGCGCGGGTGCCGCATTCAGCACGACCGCGACATGCGCCGCATGCGCGGCGATCGCCCATGCTTCCACGCTGGGCAAGGGTGTCTCCAGCTGCATCAGCAGATGCGACACGCCATCCAGCGATGGCAGATGCGCGGGACGCAGCGACGCGTTGGCGCCAGGTGCCACGGTGATCGCGTTCTCGGCGTTATCGGACAGACAGACGAAGGCGACACCGGTCGGTTGATCGGGTGCGCGGATCAATTCGAGTTGCACATCGGCATCGCGCAGCGAGGCTTCCAGCGGCCTGGCGAAATCATCGTCGCCCAGTGCCAGCAGCATGCGCGTCGATGCGCCGCCGGCACGTGCGCAGGCCACCGCCTGATTGGCGCCCTTGCCGCCGGGAAACGTTTCGAACGCACGGCCGAGTACGGTCTCGCCTGGCGCCGGTACATGCGCCGCGCGCACCACGAAATCCAGATTCGCCGAACCGGCCACCAGCACGCTGGGCGTGCCGCTCATTGCAGCGCCTGGTAGACGAGGTCGTAGAAATTGCGGCTGATCCGCGGCAGGTCCTTGCCGCCATCATCGCGCGGCAAATGCTGCAGCATCAGGATCGCCACGAGCTGCTCCTGCGGATCAATCGTGTAATAGGTCGACGCCGCCCCGGTCCAGCCGAACTGTCCGTTCGAGCCGAGCTGACCGCGACGTGCGGCGTCGATCACCACCGAGCCGCCGATGCCGAAACCTTCGGCGTCGCTGAATTGGGTCACCGGTGGATTCAGCATGGTGAGATGGTTGCGCATCATCAGTTCCACGGTCTTGCGCCCCAGCAGCGCGTGTCCGTCCAGCGTACCGCCGTCGAGCAGCATCTGTGCAAAGCGCGCGTAATCGCCCGCGGTCGAATACAGGCCGCCGGCACCGCTGCTGTAGGTGTTGAGCGGCGCGCCTGGATGGATGGCGCTGGGGCCATCAGCGATCACCAGCTTGCCGTCCTTGTCCATGGTGGTGATGTCGACCACGCGCGAACGCTGCGCTGCCGGCACGCTGAAGCCGGTGTCGTGCATCTGCAGCGGGTCGAAGATGCGCTGCTGCAGGAAGCTCTCGAACGATTGTCCCGAAACGACTTCCACCACGCGCGCCATCAGTTCCAGCGAGGCGCCGTCGTAACCGAAACGCGTGCCGGGATCGGCGGCGAGCGGCACGCGGCTCAAGCGCTCGGCGAAATCGCGCAGGTCGGTCGCGCCGTGCGGATCGATGCGCTCCATCAGCCGCGTGGCGACGTGATCACCCGGCAGCCCGGCCGGATAGCCGGCGGTGTGCGTGAGCAGCGCGTGCAGGGTGACCGGCTTGTCCGCGGGTCGAAGTTTCGGCGCATCGATGCTGCCGCCGACCAGCACCTGCGGCTTGTCGAAACCGGGCAGGTAGCGCGAGAGCGGATCCTCCAGCGTGATCCTGCCTTCTTCGACCAGCATCATCACCGCAACCGAGGTCACCGTCTTGGTCATCGAGTAGATGCGGAAGATCGCGTCCTTTGACATCGGCTTGTGGCGAGCCAGATCGCTTTGGCCATACGCCTGCCAATCCACGATGCGGCCATGACGTGCCACCAGCGATACCGCGCCGAGATAGCCGTCGGCATCGGTGGCCTTGCGCAGGTAGTCGTGCAGTCGCTGCAATCGTTCGGACGAGATGCCTTGCGCTTCGGCGCGCACCGGGGGCAGAAGCGGCGCGACCTTCATCGAGCTGGCCGCCAACACCGGTGTGGCTGTCACGCACAGCAGTGCGGCCGCCAGCATGCTGGACCAGCGCATGCGTCGGCGACCGTGGTTTCCGCTTGAATCGATCATCGTGTTTCCCGCATCCATGGTGACGCCTCGGGGGAGGCGAGGCGCCACCACTGGCCTTGCCTCACCCCTGATCAGAACGTGATCGAATACGTCACCGAAACGACCCGGCCGCGGCCAGCCCAGTAGTTCTGGTAGCCCGGCACCTGCGACCAGGTGAGAATGTACTGCTTGTCCAGCAGGTTCTCGATACCGAGCGACAGCGCGCCATAGCGGTGCATGTCGTAGTCCACGCCCAGATCGAACAGCGTGTAGCCGTGGGTCTGCTCGTCATAGCTGTAGGTGTTGCCATCGTAGGGACGCACATCGCTGCCGGAGATATGACGGCCGGACAGTGTGGTGGAGTCCAGCGTGGCGTCGGCGTTGGGGAGAAAGTTCCAGGTCAGCATCGTCACGAATTTGTTCGGACTGACGTTGCCGATGCCCAGCGGCTCCTTCAACCCGCCGGCCGGATAGGCGCCACCCGGATCGGCGCCCCAGAAGGCGGTGTAGCCCTTTGATTGAGAATACAGCGCACCGAGCTTGAACGCCGGGTTGAAACGCCATTCGCCGGTGAGTTCGGTACCGGTGATGCGCACCGGCGCACGGCTGAGAATGAAATCCGAGGTGGTCGGACTGACCTTCAGCGAAGCACCGTACGCGGACTTGGAAACGTAGTGGGTCGCGCCGAAAGCGGCGTGCTCGCCACGCCAGTTGAAACCGAACTCGTTGTTGTCGAACACGATGTCCTTGAGCCCGCTGATGCGGTCCACTGACTGGCCAGGGATATTGATGTTGCGCAACGGAATGCCGATGTTGGGCAGCGTGAAGCCCTGGCTGTACGAGTAGTAGGTCGACCACTGATCGTTGATGCGCCAGATCGCGCCGAGGTTCTTGAGGTTCTCCTTGTACTTCAGGCTGCCGCCCTGAACGATCACGCGGTTGTTGTGCCAAGTCGACTGATAGGTGTTGACGGTGAGTTTGTCGTCCTCATAGCGCCAGCCACCGCTGAGCGTGACCGGACCGACGTCCCATGACACCTGCGCATAGGGGGCCACGCTCTTGTAGTTCATCGGCGGCACCCACAGACGGTTGGTCAGGGCCAGCTGCTGCTGCGCCTGATCCTTGTCCAGATCCAGCCCGGTGTGCAGTTCCAGACCGCTGACGTTGAACAGTTCATCACGCGTCCACGAAGTACGCAGGCCCTTCTTGTGCGCATCGATTTCGGACTGGTCGAACAGCGTGCCGACCGGAGCGATCAGCGGATCCTGCTTCTCTGGTGCGTTCTCCGGCAGAAAGCGCATCTGCTGATCGGCCTTGTACGCGGTCATGTTCAGCGTGCCGCCGAAGAAATTCGTGTTGCTGTACTCCAGCGCGTACTGGGTGAAATCGTTGAACGCATCCTCGGAGCCATTGATCTGTCCGCGCACGGACGTGTTGGTCGAAGGCGTGGCGCACGGCGGGTCATCGGTTGGGCCGCGGCAGCCAAGCACCTGGATGTATTTGCCCTTGCCGTCCAGCTGGAAGTGGCTGTAGCTCAGCTGCAGGCGTTGCGTGTTGTTGTCGCCGAAGTTGACACCACCCTTGACGAACAGGTTGTTGGTCTTGGAGTCGGCCAGCGAACCGCTGGTGTTCATGCCGATGCTGCGGCCGTTGGCGTCGTAGCTCAACCCGCGGTCGATGTGCGAGGCGGCGAGCAGCAGGTCGTACTGGTCGTCCTTGTGGGTAAAGGTGAGCCCGGTTTTCCAGCCTTCGCTGTCGTTGTGGCCCTGGGTCTGGTAACGGGTGGTGAAGGTGGTCTGGTTGCCGTTCTGCGTCGGCACCTTGCTGATGTAGTTGATGATGCCGCCGGCGGCGCCGATGCCTTCGGATGCGGAAGGACCGTTGATCACTTCGACGCGTCCGATGATGCCCATGTCGGTGAAGGTGGCGCTGCGGTCGCCTTCACGCAGCGGCGAGCCTTGCGGCACGCCGTCAAACAGACGCAACGGCTCGCGGCCGCGCAGGGTCTCGCCGCTGTTGCTCATCGCCTGCGACGATTCCGAATAACCCGGTACCTGTTTCGACAGCACCGCGGTCGCGTCTTCGGTCACGGTCAGCGTGTGCTGCACCTCTTCCGTCGAGACCACCGTGATCGCGCCGGGAATCTCGTCCACCGCCTTGGGCGCGCGCGTGCCGGTGACGATGACCTGGTCCAGATTGACGGCCTTCTTCTTCTTGTCGGCGTCCTGCGCCGCCTTGGCCGCCTTGTCCTGGGCCTGGGCGGTACCGGCGACGGGCGCGGTCTCCTGCGCATGCACGCTGCCTGCGAAAACGGAGACCAGCAGAATGCTGCTGATCGCTGCGGAAAGTGGCTTGATCATGTCGTGTCTCGTGGTTGTGCGGGTGGCCGCGGACTGGCCGAGATGGCGAGCCTGGTCTTCTTCTGTGCGACGTACTGGGAACCGCGTGTCGTGTGTTCGATCTGACGACGCCCTCCCCGGCGCCCCGACAAAGCCCTGCTTGATTTTGAGCGAGCCTATGCGCTTCGCAGCGTGTGTAGAACTGCCGCGAACTATGTTCAGAGACTAGTTTTTGTTGCTTACGGAAGAAGCCGACGAATGCCGCTTTGCAGCATCGTGCGAAGCGATCGACTCGCGACGTACGCAGCGCGAAGACTCAGCGCAGCTTCAAGGCTCAACGCAGCTTTGCCTTCATCGCCTTGCGGCTTTCCTGCAGGAACACCGTCACCAGCCGCACGCGCACGCTCGAACGCGACCACACGATGCCGATCCGTCGCGGCACCGCGGCGCCGGGCAGCGGAATACGCGCAAGCTGCAGTCCTTCCGGCCAGGGCTGCGCCCAGTCCGGCACCAGCGACACGCCGAGGCCGCGATCAACCATCACGGCAATCGCGTTGAGCGCGTTCAACTCGAACCGTTCGCGCGGAACGATACTGTTGGCGCGGAGGTATTCGTCGGCCTGGCGACCGCCCCATTGATTGCGGTCGTAGCGGATCAACGGTTGCGTCGCGAGCAGTTCGTGTGGATCGCGGCCGGCCATGCTGGCCGGTGCCAGCACGATCAGCGGCTCTTCGCGCAGCAATTGCCACTCGCAGGTCTTCGGCAGCGGGAACGGCGCCTGCAGCACCACGGCCGCGTCGAGGTCGCCGGCTTCGACCGCCCGATACAGGTCGGCCGAATAGCCCGGCTTGATGAAGACGTTGATCTGCGGAAACGTCTCGACCATCAATGCCAGCACGTCGGGCAGCATGCCGGCCAATGCCGTGGGACATGCACCCAGGCGCAGCTCGCCGGACACGCCGGTTTCGTTCGCCACGCTGCGCAGGTCGGCGACATTGCGCAGCAGGTCGCGTGAACGCTGCAGAATGCGCGAGCCTTCCTCGGTGACGCTCACTGTGCGTCCGACGCGGGCGATCAGGGTGGCGCCGATCTCGCGCTCCAGCGTGCGCACCTGTTGCGCCACCGCAGCCGGCGTGATGTTCAGCACACGCGCCGCAGCCGCCATCGAGCCCTGGTCGACAATGGTGATAAAGGTATGCAGGAACTGGGTGTCCACGGCGGCTCGCTATGCGGGTGCAGCGGGCGGCATCCGCCCGGGTCTGATCGTGATGATCTCACCCCGGGCCGGTTCACTGCAGGTGCCGGAAGCCATCGTCAGGAACGCGCGTTCGACGCGGCTCATTCCTCGGCATCGGCATAAATGGTCAGGCCCTTGAGCGAACGCGTGGGCGCCGGGAAGAACAGGCTTGCGAGGTAACCGATCACGATGCACAACAGGATCGAGATGGCCAGATAGAAATACGGATGCACCATGTGGAACCACCACGCCACCAGGGTCAGGCAGATGCTCGAGCCGATCCCGATGGCCACCCCCGGCGCATTCGCGCGCCGGGTGAACATGCCCAGCGTATACGCGCCGGCAAATCCGCCACCGAGCAGTCCGGCCAGCTCGATCGAGACATCGAACAGCGAATGGACGTCGAAGCGCGACAGCAGCAGCGCCGCGCCGATGCCGATCAGACCCACCAGTATCGTCATCGCCTCGGCGAAGAAGACACTCTTCTTCTGCGTGGAGTCCTTGACCAGCCGATCGTAGAAATCCACCGAGATCAGGGTCGCCACGCTGTTCATGATGCCGGACAGGGTCGCCATCGCCGCGGCGAAGATGCCGGCGATGATCAGCCCGGTCACGCCCATCGGCAATTCGGCGGCGATGAACAGCGGAAACGTGGCGTCGATCGGCAGCAGCGGATTCATTCGCTCCGGGTGGGTCTTGTAGAACACGAACAGCGCGGTACCGATCATGTAGAACACGAACCCGCCCGGTATCATGATGGCGGCGAACATCCAGATCGAACGCCCGGCCTCCCGATCCGATTTCGTCGACAGGGTGCGCTGCATCAATACCTGATCCTTGGGAAACGTCAGCACCACGTCGAACAGCACCAGGAACAGGAAACCCCACACCGTCGCCTTGGTCAGGTCGAAGCTGAAGTCGAACAGGTGCATCTTGTTCTCGGCCATCGCGGTGGACATGAAGGTATGCACGCCGCCGTGCAGGCCGTAGATGATGAAGCCGATCGCGAAGATCGCCCCGCCCATCTTCACGATCACCTGCACGAAGTCGGTCCAGATCACCGCCTTCATGCCGCCCATCGCGGTGTAGATGATGGTGAAGCTGCCCATCAGGATCACGCTCCAGGTGACGCTGACCCCGGTGATGGTGGAAATCGCCAGCGCCGGCAGAAACAGGATCACGCTCATCCGGCTGCCCAGCTGGGTGAAGATGCACAAGGCGCTGGCCAGCATGCGGATGCCGGGATGGAAGCGCGTTTCCAGATACGAGAACACCGACATCAGGTCCAGCCGGCGCAACAGCGGCACGATCCATACCGCGACGAACATCAGGCCGAATACGGCGATCAGATTGTTGGTCAGGTACTGCCAGTTGCTCTCGAACGCCTTGGCCGGGATCGCGATGAAACTGATCGAGCTGGTGTTCGCTGCGTACAGGCTGACGCCGGCGGCCCAGAATGGAATGCTGCGTCCGCCGACGAAGAAGTTGGAGGTGGAATTGCGCTTTTCGCGCAGATAGAAAAACAGGCCGATGCCGATCATCGCGGCCAGATAGACCACGATCACCACCCAGTCGAGCCAGCGCAGCAGATGCCGGGTGGTCTGCACGCTGGCGTAGCTGAAATCGATGCGTTTGCCATCGGCATCGCGATGCGCCCAGACCATGCCGTCAGTCCACACGCCGGTCGCGATCGCGCCGGTGGCGGTCGCGCCAGGCAGGGTCGCCCATCCGCTGGTGATCATCTGGAACGTCATCAGCCTGGCCGGCCGATCGTCGCCCGCGCCATCGCGCACGAGGTAAAGCGCATTGGCTTGCCCGAGCGCGTGGCCCGAGCCGGTAACCAGCTGTCCGGGCATGCGTCCGCGCTCGGTCCAGCCCGCATCGGCGGTCCAGCGCAGCAGGCGTTCCTGGCCACCGACTGGATCGGCGACGGTGATCAGCACGGCTGACGGGTTGGCCACCAGCGACGTGGGTGCAGCGGCGCCCGGCCAGCCAACGATCGCGTGCCAGGCCGGATGTTCGGCGGCGGGCTGGAATTGCAGCAGGCGGGCCGCGCCGTCGGCGCCGATGCCGGCGATCGTCAAGGTGTCATTCGCCCACGCACCGTGTACATCGTGCAGCACTGCAGGCAGCGGGATCGGCGCATCCAGGCGCAGTCCGGCGTCATCCGCATGCAGCCGGGTCACGGCCGAAACATCGTTCGACCCCGCCGGCCCGCCCAGTACCCACGCGGTCTTGCCGTCTTCGATCAATCCGGCGACGTGCGACATCGCGGCGGGCAGGGACCATCGGGTCCAGCTCTTGCGGGCATCATCGAGGCGCCAAGCACCGGTGCCGGCGAAGGCGATCGGCTTGCCGTCGATCACCGCGATCGAGCGCAACGGCGAGGTCGTCGGCAGTGACGGCAACTGGCCGACGTCCAGCGGCGCGAGGCTCTGTGCGTGCAGCGGCGCAGCCAGCGCAAGCAGAACCAGAAGCGGGCCGAGCCATGCACGCATCAGGTGGGCCGGCGCGCGGCGGCGAGCAGGGCTTGCGCGCGTTTCAGAAACGGCAGGTCGATCATCCGCCCATCGACCACGAACGCTCCGGGTCGCGAGACGGACGAATGTGCGGTTTCGACGATGCGCCGTGCCGCGGCGAGCTCGTCGTCGGAGATCGCGAAGGCCGCGTTGGCCAACGGCACCTGCCGCGGATGGATGCAGCTCTTGCCGACGAAGCCCAGTCGATGTGCCATGTGCGCTTCCGCGATGTAGCCGTCGTCATCGTCCAGTGCAGCGAACGCGCCATCCATCGCGAACACCCCGGCCTGCGCCGCGGCCATGCGCAAGGCGAACATCGCGGCATGCACGTTCGACACGTCGGCGCGATCGATGCCGTGTGGTTCGAACAGATCGCCCAGTCCAAGCTGCAAGCCGGCGATGCGCGGATGCGCGGCGGCGATGCGCGCCGCATCGGCCAGCGCGCGCGGTGTCTCGATATTCACCAGCAAGCCGATCGGATCCGCCACGCCGTTCGTGTGCTCGGCGCGTTCGATCACCGCGATCGCGGCAAGCAGGTCTTGCGGGGATTCGATCTTGGGCAGGTTGATCAGCGCCACGCCGGGTCGCGCGATGGCCGAGATGTCGCGGGGAAAATGTGGCGAATCGGTCGCGTTGGTACGCACGATGATGACCTTGGCCGCGCGTGCCACCTCGTCGCTGACGACAAACGCGGCGACCGCTTCGCGCGCGGCGACCTTGCGATCCTCGCTGACCGAATCTTCCAGGTCGAACGACAGCGCATCGGCTTCGCCGGCCAGCGCCTTGGCGAACAGTTCCGGCCGCGCACCGGGCACGAACAACTTGCTACGCATGGGTTCGCCTTTCGCTGGCCAGCCTTGTCATGAGGCCAGTGTGCGACAAGCCATCCGGCGAATCGAGCCAGTGCGGCATGTTCAAAAGATAGTTTTTGTATCGCGCAAATGCCGCATGATCGGATCAGGGATGGCATGCGAAGGGTTGTGCTGCCGTCATCGGCCATTTTTCCAACCATTTCGTTCGAGCGGTCAGACCGGCGCAAATACCCGCTGAAAGCACTCGCCGCAACCCGGGCCCTGCCTTTCAAGGCCTCAAAAGCGCTGTGCTGCGAGCACAAATACGTCGCCGCCGGTTGGCGCAGCCGCCGACTTGTCCTACATTCCACTTGCCGAGAATGACTCTGGCGCTTTATCCATCGAATACCGAGGGGAATGTATGGCGACGATTCAGAAAAAGACCGCGAAAAAGGCAGCTCCGAAAGCCGCCGCCAAGCCGGTTGCGCACAAGCCGATCAAGGACGCCCTGAGCAAGTCGGGCCTGGTTGCCCACATCGTCGAGGCCAGTGGCGTGGTCGCGAAGGACGTGCGTGCGGTGCTGGCTGCCCTTGAAGGAGCCGTTGCCGGATCCGTGCACAAGAAAGGTGCTGGTTCCTTCCAGTTGCCCGGCCTGTTGAAGATCACCGCATCGAGCGTGCCGGCCAAGCCGAAGCGGAAGGGCATCAATCCTTTCACCAAGGAAGAGCAGTGGTTCGCTGCCAAGCCGGCTTCGGTGAAGGTCAAGATCCGTCCGTTGAAGAAGTTGAAGGACGCAGCTGCCTGAGGCAGCACCCCAACCCGCGG
>JBDTZX010000101.1:0-3221 GCA_040004895.1 Rhodanobacter sp.
ACGGCGACGGCATCGGCGATCTCAACGGCGTCACCGCGAAACTCGACTACCTGCAATCGCTCGGCATCAGCGGGATCTGGCTGATGCCGATCAATCCTTCGCCGAGCTACCACGGCTATGACGTCACCGACTACTACGGCATCAATCCGCCATACGGCACGATGGCCGACTTCGAGCGGCTGCTGGCCGAAGCACACAAGCGCCACATCAAGGTGATCATCGATCTCGTGATCAACCACAGCAGCGATCAGCATCCGTGGTTCAAGGCGGCGCAGGATCCGCACAGTGCTTTTCACGACTGGTACTCCTGGTCGAAACCCGGCACCGATCTCGCGGCGCAGAGTGCCACCGGCACCCCGGCCTGGCATGCAGCGCCCAACGGCCAGCACTATCTGGGTGTTTTCACCAGCGCGATGCCCGATCTCGACTACGACACACCGGCGGTGCGCCGGGAAATGATCCAGCTTGGCCAATTCTGGTTGAAGAAGGGCGTCGATGGCTTTCGGCTCGATGCGGCCCAGCACATCTACTACGACTTCGCGTCGCAAGAGAACGACCCGGCGATCCTGCGCAAGAACCTGGCATGGTGGTCGAGCTTCCGTCGCGGCCTCGCGGTGGTGAAGCCGGACGCCTATCTGATCGGCGAAGTGACCCGGGACCATCCGCAACAACTCGCCGGCTACTTCCGACCGCTCAGCGCCGTGTTCGACTTTCCGCTGGCGAAGCAGTTGATCGACAGCGCGAAAAAAGAACGGGACGACGGCCTCGGCGACCTGCTGCAGCGTACCGATGCCATCTATCGCAAGGCCAGCGGCAAGCCCGGCGTCGACGCACCCTTCCTTTCCAACCACGACCAGGAGCGCGTGCTCAGCCAGCTCGACGGCAACGCGCAGCACATGCGCATGGCCGCGGCAATGCTGCTCACCCTGCCCGGCCAGCCGTTCGTCTACTACTGCGAGGAACTCGGCGTCCATGGTCGCAAGCCCGACGAAAACCTGCGCGAGCCGATGCGCTGGCATCGCGATCCGCACGGTCACGGTGAAACTTCATGGAAACCACTGGATTCCGGCGATGGCGCCGATGTCTCGGTGGAAGTCGAGCAGGCACAGCACGACTCTCTGCTGAACTTCTATCGCACACTGATCGGTTGGCGCCGCCAGCTCAGCGCATTGCGCGATGGCGCCGTACGCAATCATCCGCTACTCAACCCACAGCTGGCCGCGTGGGAGCTGCAGGATGCACGCGAGCAGATCCTGGTGATCCACAATCTGTCCGGCAGACTGCAGACCGTCGAACTGGGGTCGCGCAGCCACTACGCCGCCGTGCAGCTGCACAGCGTACCCGGCGTGTCCATCGACAGCGGCAGGCTGAGCCTTCCGGCGTACAGCACGGCGATCCTGCGCTAGCCGTTCGTCACTGTCATTCCGACTGGCACCGGGTGACGAACCCGCGCACCAAACCAGCGATCGATGCCGTCTGCATGACGCTGGCCGCTGCCATCGGCAGCAATGCAGTGAAGGTGGCGCGGGTGATCAGGTTCCTGCCCAGCGGAATGGTGATGAAGATGCTCATGATCGGCACTCGGGTGTCATCCGCCCGCTGCCCGATCCGCTCGCGGAAGTTGTGCGCTGCGTCGATCCTGCGACGCATGAATACGTTTGCATAAGCCGCCAGCCGACACAGCAGCGGCCTACTATGTACTGCTTTCGACGATTCTCGGATGTCCGTGCCGGCTCGCTGCCATGTCACTGCGCACGGTCTCCGCACCCGCGACCTTCCCCCGCCCTGCTGGAGTTTCCGGTGAACCGATCCGCACTTTCTGTATCGCTGGCCGCGGCGCTCGTCTGCACGCTGTCGGTTTCCGCCCAGGGCATCGCGCACGGATCGGCGGCGCGCGACAGTTTCGATGTTTCGTTCGGCGGCAGGACATTGCATGTCGGATTGACAACGGCAAACGCCTTGCATGTCGAGCTTCATGCAAACGGCCAGGCGACGATGTCGTCCTTCATGATCGATCCGGCGCTGCGGCCTGTGGCCGTACGCGACGTATCGGTGCACGAGGATGCCGCCGGCATCCGGCTGGACGCGCCGCTGCTGCATGCGATCTGGGACAAGCACGCGCAGGTGCTGATCGTGCAGGATGCCGCTCATCGCGTGCTGCTGCGCGAAACCGATCCGGCCGGGCTGGCGGATGGCCACGCCAGCTTCGTGCATGCCGCCGGCGAACCGCTGTATGGCATCGGTGGGTACAACGCAACGGAAGATGCGGCGGCCGGACTACTGCGCAAGGGCGCGCAGAAGGCCACCGCCGGCGAACAGGGCCACGCCGGTGCACCATTCGTGTGGACCACCGCCGGCTATGGCGTGCTGATCGACAGCGTCGGCGCCGATTTCACTCTCGCCGACGAACGCATCGATGCACATGTTCCTCACGGCGCACTCGACTACTACGTGATCGTCGGCAAGCCGCCTGAACTGTTCGGCGCAATTGCCACGATCACCGGTGCCACGCCGCTGTTCCCGAAGTGGGCGATGGGCTTCACCAACAGCCAGTGGGGCATCGACGAGAAGGAACTGCTCGGCATCGTCGACACTTATCGCGCCAGGCACATTCCGATTGACAACTTCACCCTCGACTTCGACTGGAAGGCATGGGGGCAGGACCACTACGGCGAATTCCGCTGGAACCAGGCGAAGTTTCCGCAGGGTCCGACCGGCCGGCTGCGGCAGGAGCTTCAGCAGCGCGGCATGCAGCTGACCGGGATCATGAAGCCGCGGATCCACGTCGATACCGAGGAAGGCCGCTACGCGACCGCGCATGGTTTCTGGTCGGCAGCCAGCAAGGCCGCGCCGGACTATTTCTCGAAGCAGACCGTGCGCGAAC
The DNA here is from genome assembly GCA_040004895.1 of Rhodanobacter sp. GTDB lineage: Bacteria > Pseudomonadota > Gammaproteobacteria > Xanthomonadales > Rhodanobacteraceae > Rhodanobacter. The sequence continues at coordinate 2,885 of JBDTZX010000101.1, forward strand.
TGGACTTCGACCAGGCCGCCGTGCGCAGCTGGTTCTTCAACGACACGCTCAAGCGTTCATTCGTCACCGGCATGCACGGCTGGTGGAACGACGAAGCCGACGACATCGGCAGCGACACCCAGTTCACCAACATGCAGCGTTCGCTTTACGAAGGCCAGCGCGCGTTCTCGCCGCTACGGGTGTGGTCGATCAACCGGAATTTCTATCTCGGCGCACAACGCTATGCGTACGCGATGTGGTCCGGTGATATCGCCACCGGCTTCCCGAGCATGGCCGGCCAGCGTGCGCGCATGCTCAGCGCGATCGACGTCGGCGCGATGCAGTGGGGCATGGACGG
>JBDTZX010000060.1:0-10837 GCA_040004895.1 Rhodanobacter sp.
GCCTGGTGCAGGTCGGAATGGCAGACACCGCAATACAGGATGTCGATCACCACGTCGTCCGGCCGTGGATCGCGGCGCTCGAAGTGGTGCGGCGCCACCGGCGTGGTGGCGGACGCGGCGGCGTAGCCGCGGATGGCGAGAGGCATGCGAATTCCTTGGGGAGTGGAGAAGGGAAATGAGGAAAGGGAGTATGCGCGGGTCGTTCCTGCGAGGGTCACACGTCCGCTGTCGCTGCAGGATGGAGTGTGCAACGGTCAGCGCTGCCGCATCACCATCAGCCGCAGTTCGGTCATGTCATCCATGGCGTAACGCACGCCTTCGCGTCCCAGCCCGGAAAGCTTGACGCCGCCGTACGGCATGTTGTCCACGCGAAAGCTCGGCACGTCGTTGACGATCACGCCGCCCTGTTCGAGCTCGTTCCATGCGCGCATGGCGTGGTCGAGACGATCGGTGAAGATGCCGGCCTGCAGCCCATAGTCGGAATCGTTGACCATCGCGATGGCGTCGTCGAATTCGCTGAAGCGCGCGAGCAGGGCGAACGGGCCGAACGCCTCCATCCGATTGACCTTCGCTGCGCGCGGCACGTTTTCCATCAGCGTGGCCTCGAGCATGTTGCCTTTGCGGTTGCCGCCGCAAAGCAGCTTGCCGCCGGCCTTGCGCGCCTCGGCGATCCAGTCGTGCAGGCGCTCGGCCGCTGCTTCGTCGATCATCGGGCCGACAAAGGTGTCCCTGTTCTTCGGATTGCCCGCCTTGAGCTTCCTGGTGGCTGCGACCAGACGCTTTCTGAGCGCCTCGTAGACGTCGTCGTGCGCAAAGATGCGCTGCACGCCGATGCAGCTCTGGCCGGATTGGTAGAACGCGCCGAAAATCAGCCGCTCGACCACATTGTCGAGTTTCGGACCCTGGTCGGCGTCCACGATGCACGCCGCATTGCCGCCCAGTTCCAGCACCACCTTCTTGCGGCCGGCGCGGGCTTTCAGGTCCCAGCCGATCTGGCCGCCGGTGAACGACAACAGCTTGAAGCGTTCGTCCTCGACCAGCGGATTCGCATGTCCGCCATCCAGCGTGAGGATCGAGAACGCGCCACGGGGCAGATCGGTCTCGGCCAGTACTTCGCCGATGACCAGCGCGCCGATAGGTGTCTTCTCGGACGGTTTCAGAACGAACGGGCAGCCGGCAGCGATCGCCGGTGCCACCTTGTGCGCCACCAGATTGAGCGGAAAATTGAAGGGCGTGATGAGCGACACCGGTCCGATCGGCACGCGTTTCGTATAGCCGTGATAGCCGTCCAGACGGCCGGCCAGTTCCAGGTTCAGCGTCTCGCCGTTGCTGCGCACGGATTCCCCGGCGGCGATCTCGAACGTCTCGATCAACCGTGTCACCTCGCCGGCGGAATCCTTGATCGGCTTGCCAGCCTCGATGCACAGCACTTCGGCCAGTTCGTCGCGGCGCTCGGTGAATCGCCTCGCGCAATGCTGCAGCACGTCGCGTCGCGCCCATGGCTTGAACTCGCGCATCGGTCCGCTGGCCCGGACCGCGGCGGCAATCGCCTTCTCCACGGCGTTGCCGTCGGGTACCGCCACACGCGTGGCGAGCTTGCCGCTGTATTTGTCCAGCACATCGAGCAGCGTCTTCGAGCTCTGCGGCCGGTTGGCGAGGTAGTAGGGATAGATCTTCTTGAGCATGGCGCAAGCCGGGCAATACGGGTTCGCACAGCATAGGCGGAGCGCCCGTTCAAGCTTCGTGAGATCGCCGGCTTCCCGCCGCAATGCTTCGGCCGGCCTGTTCCATGCGCGTACACTGGCGCGACCTCCCGAACTGTCAATGACGCGCCCATGCCCATCTATCCGTTCGTCCTGATCGTGGTGCTCTTTCTGTTTTCCGGCCTGCGCGTCCTGCAGCAGTACCAACGCGGCCTGGTGTTCCGGCTCGGCCGTTACAGCGGCACGCGCGGGCCAGGGCTGACCTGGATCATCCCGATCATCGAGCGCATGCAGGTGGTCGACGTGCGCGTGATGACGCAGGACATCGAGCCGCAGGAAACCATGACCAACGACAATGTGCCGGTGAAGGTGCGGGCCGTGGTCTGGTACAAGGTGATCAATCCGGAACGGGCGATCGTGCAGGTGGCGGATTTCGAGGATGCGGTCCGTCAGACGGCGTTGACCAGTCTGCGCAGCGTGATGGGCCAGCACTCGCTGGACGAACTGCTGAAGGAACAGGAAAAGCTTTCCAGCATGCTCGGCGAAATCATCGACAAGGTCACCGAACCCTGGGGTGTCGAAGTCGATCGCGTGCAGATCAAGGATGTCGAAATTCCGCAATCCATGCAGCGCGCGATGGCACAGGAGGCCGAGGCGCATCGCGAGAAGCGCGCGCGCATCATCAAGGCCGAAGCCGAACATGACGCGGCGTTGAAGCTGACCGAGGCAGCGGCCAAGATGGCGCACATGCCGATGGCGATGGAGCTGCGCCGCATGCAGATGCTGACCGAGGTTGGTGCCGAGCAGAACACCATGACCATCGTGATGATGCCGTCGGAATTCGTCAACGCGGCGGGTGCACTGGTACGCCTTGCCGACAAGGCCGCCAGTCCCGATTGAGCGGGTAGTTTGAAATCCCCCGAAGCGCGGATTCCGCTGGACGGATCGCTCGAGTCCGGACGTGTGCCCGGTTTCAGGCGATTCGCGGGCGCATTATTTTACGATCACATTCTCTTTCCGGGTGAATGTGATATCACCGGAATGTCCATGGAATTGCGCACGGGCGGATGCGCATCGAGCAGTGGACAAAGCCGCCAGTAGCAGTGGATTCCACAATCAATCGCAACCGGGAGAATCGTACCCATGAATCTGGAAATTTCGCAGGAAGTATTCGATCGCCTGATGATCGAAAGCATCGGTGTCGCCGACATCAGTGCCGACAAGCTCATCGACAGGGTGCCGTCCACCATGCCGCATATCTGCTTCACCACTACCACCGTGCACACTCACGGCACCTGCTGACCCGCGACTGCACGGCAGATTTCACACTCGTCCAAGGAGCCATTCCATGCCTTTGAAGAATGCAGAGATTTCGCAGGACATTTTCGACCACCTGATGCGCGAAAGCGTGGGCAGCGCCGATCTCAGCGAGGACACGCTGATCGACAAGTCCAACATCGCAAGTCACCACACCATCCTCACGACGTATACCTTCAGTTTTCCGCCGGGTTGCGCGTAGGCCTCAACGAGGGCAGTGCCCTCCGACACGACCGCAGGCTGCCGTTGCCGGCAGCCTGTTCGTTTGCCGGGCACCGACCCGGTTACCGCAATCGCTCCTGCGTCGATGGCAAAGCTTGATGACCAGACCCTGGATCGATTCCGTGTTGAATCCTTGCAGCCGGATCCGGATCCTGATGCCATGACCCTCGACGAGATCGATAACGAAACCGGCGATCCGCCCCTGCAACCACTGCTGCGCTGGGCGGAGCCGATTCTTGCACCGGCACGCGAACGCAGCTTGCGACAATGGTCGGCGGCTGCACGCCGTCAGCCGGACCGTTTCGACATGGATAGCCTGGCGCGGAGCATCCGCACTGCTTTTGCCGGGCCGGCGCTCGCATGGAGCTGTCGCGCCCTTTTGTTCGAACTGGCCATCGCGCGCCACCAGAAGACACTGCAGGGCGAAAGTCCCGAACAGCGCTTCGCACATTTTCTGGATGGCATCGACAGCGTCGCGGGCCGACAAACGATCAACGCACACTATCCGCCTTTGCACGACGATATCGCACGGCTTGCCGGACAGACCGAGAAGTTCCTCGGCCGCTTCCTGCAGCACATCACCGACGATTACCTGCAGCTCGCTCCACTTTTCCGCGAGAAACTTCCTCCGGGGCGGCTGCAGGCGTTCGCGATGGGACAGGGTGATCGCCACGATCACGGCGGCAGCGTGGTCAAGCTGCGCTTCGATGCTGGGCGCGCGCTGTACAAACCGCGATCGCTGGCAATGGATGTCGCCTACGCACGGCTGGTTGCCGATTTGGCCGAAGCGGGCGTCGAGCCAGTGCAGAAGACAACCTCGTCGCTGGTCTGCGGCAATCACGGCTACGCTGGCTGGATCGACTATGCGCCGGTGGCGGATGCCGCGGGCGTCGCCCGTTACTACGAGCGCTTCGGTGGCGTGGTGGCCATTGCCTACCTGCTCAATTGCAGTGACCTGCATCTGGAAAACCTCATCGCCTGCGGCGAGTATCCGGTGCTGGTCGATCTGGAGACGGTATTCCAGCCGTGGATCAGCCGTTACAAGCGTGCTGAACGCGTGGGCGCGCCGTATGCTCCGACGGTACTGGTCTCCGGTCTGCTGCCAGGGCAACTGAGCAATCTCGATGCCTGGGACATCAGCGCCCTGGCCTGGGCCGAGCATCGCTACAGCACGCGCCATGCCGTCGGCATGGGTACCGATCAACTGCGTCTTGCACCGACGGATGCGCTGACGCAGCCGGGCACGAACCTGCCGCACTTTGCCGATGGGCGACGCATTCCCTCGCATGACTATGCCAATGCCATCGTCAGTGGCTTCGAGCGCAGCTATCGCGGCCTGCGCAGGATCAAGCCGCGACTGCGCGGGGAGGGCGGCCTGTTGGCCATGTTCGCACCGCTGGAGACGCGCACGGTCCTGCGGTCCACGCAGATTTACGCGCGCTTGCTGGACGCGATGTCCCATCCGCAATATCTGCGTTCAGATGCCGAACGTGAGGCAGTGGTGGCGCGTCTGGACCTTGGCAGCCGCGAATGGCCGGCGCTGAAAAAGGTCCAGCCGGCCGAACGAGTGGCGCTGCTGCGAGGAGATGTGCCCAAGTTCAGCGCGCGCGTTGACGGTCGTGACATTCGCGATGGCGACGGTCAGGTGGTTCGCGCGATGTGCGAAAAGTCTGGCTGGGCCGAAGCGCAACGTCGTCTGCGCGGCCTGTCATTGCGCGATCTGCGCCGGCAGCGTTATGCGTTGGCGCAGTCGCTGGAATGCGATCGCCTGTCGGCTCCGATCGACAGCGTGCCATTGCGTGGGATCGCCCCGGTCGCGCCGGCAGCGCGTCCGTACCGAGGCGGCTCCTTTCTCGATACGGCGATCGCGCTTGGTGACGACTTGCTGGAGCTCTCGTTCCAGGCGCGCTTGGGTATCGTGTTGTTCCAGCCCGAATACCGTGACAGCGAAAAATCCGCGATGTCGGGCATGGGCGCCACGCTCTACGAAGGACTACCCGGCGTCATGCTGCTGTTCGCCCAGCTCGGGCTGCAAACCGGGCTCGCGCGATTCACGCGCGCCGCCGATGCCGCTCTGCTCACCAGTCGGCGCATGCTCAAGGATGATCCGGCGTTGCTGACTACGGTCGGTGCGTTTGGCGGCGTGGCCGGGTGGATCTACGCGCTGCTGGTGCTGGGCGTCTGCTGGAAGCGCCGGGAACTCATCGACGAAGCGGCCGACTGGCTGCCGGTGGTGAACGAGCGGATCGTCGATGCGGCGGATGCCGACCTGATCACCGGCGCGTCCGGCTGTTTGCTGGTACTGCTGCAGCTTCAACAGCATCGACCCGCCACCGACGTGCTCGCAGCCGCTGCCGCATGTGCGGCGCGGCTGTTGGAAACCGCAAGGCGCGGAGTCGAAGGCGCCTGGTGGGAAACGCCATCCGAGCCTCATCCGCTGACCGGGCTGGCTCATGGCACAGCCGGCGCTGTAGCGGCGCTAGCCCGCTATTACGAGTTGACGGGTGACGGTGACATCGCTGCACTGGTGTCCGATGCGCTGCGCTACGAGCGCACTGCGTTCGTAGCACGCGGTCGACGCTGGTACGACCGTCACGCAAAGGCCGATGCCGACACCGACGTGAAGGAAGATATCTGTTCGTGGTGTCACGGCGCGCCAGGTGTGGGGTTGGCGCGCCTGCTCTGGCCGGTGTCTCTGCGCAACGACGACTGGCGCGCGGATCTGCAGTCCTGTGTGGCAACGACGCAGGCACAGGGCCTTGTTGGTACGCACGCGCTGTGCCACGGCCAGATGGGCAACCTCGATTTGCTCCTGCAGTTCGCCGTGCTCCAGAGTGACGATGCGGCGCTCGCCGAATGCCGCCGGCTCGGCCAGATCGTGCTCGATGATGCACGCGCTGGCTGGCGTTGCGGCGGCGGCTCGCTTGGACAGGAACCGCTCGGCCTGATGATTGGAGTGGCCGGCATCGCCTACGGTTGCCTGCGTCTGGCCAATCCGCATCAGGTGCCTTCGATATTGAGTCTGGCGGTCTAGCGGAAGCCGCTTGCAGCGCGTCAGTCCCGATCGACGTGCAGCGGCAGTTCGCCGTCTGCCAGCCTTGCGCGAACTGCGGTGCCGGGTGAAACCTGCTGCTTCGAGCGCACTATCTTGCCTTCGCCATCGAACAAAATGGCGTAGCCGCGCTCAAGCGTGGCCAGCGGGCTGACCGTATGCAACGCGCGGGCAGCATGCTCAAGCTGGCGTTGCTGCCGTTCCAGTGCGTGCAGCATGACGCGGCGCAGTCGCAGGTCCTGCTCGGCCACGCGTCGCGACAACAGTGCCAGGCGTGTGCTCGGATGTTGACTCCGCAGTCTGGCGTGCAGGTATTCGAGTCGATTTTGCCGCTGCCGGCCTTGTTCGCGTTGCGCCGTGCCCAGTCGTTGCTGCAGGTGAAGCAACCGCTCGCGATCGCGAGTCACGCGCGCCTGCGGTCGCTGTGCCTGCAGCCGCGCAAGCAGGTGATCGACGCGTTGCGATTGCGATTGCTGGTGACGCTGCTGCAGCGTCACCAGTCGCTGTTGCATCTGCTGCAGTTGCCGATCGACTGCCAGCACATCCGGTACCAGCAGTTCCGCTGCGACCGACGGCGTTGGTGCGCGCAGATCGGCGACGAAGTCGGCGATGCTGAAGTCGATTTCGTGGCCGACCGCGGAAACCACCGGAACGGCGCTGGCGTGGATCGCACGCGCCACGGTTTCATCATTGAAGGCCCACAGGTCTTCCAGCGAACCGCCACCGCGGGTCAGCAGCAGCACATCGTAGCGTTGGCTGGCTGACGCCTTGCGCAGCATGGCGACGATCGCTGCTGGCGCTTCGCGGCCCTGCACCGGCACCGGCAGCACGTCGACCTCGGCCAGTGGCCAGCGTCGGGACAGCACACTCAATACATCGCGCACGGCGGCGCCAGTGGCCGAGGTGATCACGCCAATGCGTTTGGCGTAACGCGGCAGCGGGCGTTTGCGCGCCTGCGCAAACAGGCCTTCGGCGTCGAGCCGGGCCTTGAGCTGCTCGAATGCGCGCTGCAAGGCACCTTCGCCGGCGGGTTCCATGCTTTCGGCCACCAGCTGGAATTCGCCGCGCGGTTCGTACAACCCGACCCGTGCCCGCACCAGCACCTGCATGCCGTCGGCTGGGCGAAAACGCAGTGTCGCCGCCTTCGGCTTGAACATCGCGCAGCGCACCTGGGCGCCGCTGTCCTTCAGGGTGAAATAGAAATGTCCGGATGCCGGTTTGGCCACGTTCGACAGCTCGCCCTCGATCCACACCATTGGAAACACGTCGCCCAGCAGGTCGCGTACCAGCCGGTTGAGCGAGCTGGGAGTGAGGATATGGCGTGTCGTGTCGCCGTCGGATGGCACATGCATAGGGGGAGCGAGGCTAGCACGACGACCGTGGCAGGTCGCGGAAAAACATCCGCTCGGGGCGTGGACTGCAGAAGTCGTTTCGGGTACCGCGCAAGCCTGCACGGCGACACGCGTCAGTCGTCGTCGTCGTCCGGCGCATCGTGCGGATCGGGGCGATGCTTCTGGCGCAGGCGCCAGCCGCGGATGCCCAGGTTGAGCGCAAACCACGCCGCGATCATGGCGAACGGCCAGCCGATCCACGCCGGCCACAACACCGCGACCACAGCCAGCACTGTCAGCACCAGCGTGCCGATCAGCAGCGGCATGCTGGAGGTGTCGCCGAGCACGCGATGGCTGGAAAAAGCCGCGCCGACGCTGTTGGCGATGCGCAAGGCGCTCGCCGCGGCACGGCTGGAACTGCCGCTGCCGCCCCGGGCGCGGGGCGGTCGCTGCTGGCTGCTCTGAACCCGCTCGCCGCGTCGACGCCGGCGCGGAGCCAGCACGATCTCGGTGGCGTTCTGCAGATCCCTTTCGTACTGGTCGGCGAGCTGGCTGGCGAAGCCGGCGTCCTCGACTGCCACGTCGATTTCCTGGTTGCCGAGCCAGCTGGCGATATTGAGATTCGACGAACCGACCCTGGCCCATTGGCGGTCGGCCACGGCGGTCTTGGCGTGCAGCATCGATCCGTTCCATTCGAACACGCGGATGCCGGCTTTCAGCAGCGGCCGGTAGCCCGAGCGAGACATGCCTGCCACCGCCGGAATGTCGCTGCTGCCCGGCACCAGCAAACGGACGTCCACACCATCGCGCGCGGCCGCCACCAGTGCCTGCACGTACGGTGCGACGCCGACGAAATACGCGTCGGTGAGCCAAAGCGTTTCGCGCGCCATCGACGCGATCAGCTGATCGAGCCGGTACATCCCGGCGGTCGATGGCTGCGTGGCGATGACCCTCAGCGCCACCGCGCCAGCCGGTTCGACAGCTGCAGGTGCCGGCTGCAGGGGCGGCATGGCATCGCCAACGCCGGCCCAGCTCTGCATGAAAGCCGCCTCGAGTTCGACCACCGCCGGTCCGTGCAACGCCACCCCGGTATCGCGCCATGGCGGAACATCGCGGGCAGCGTCGCCCAGCCATTTCGCACTGATGCACACGCCGGAAAGAAAACCATGCACGCCGTCGACCACCAGCAGCTTGCGGTGATCGCGACTGATCCAGCCGAATGGTTCGCCCAGTTTGGGTGGATTGAAAATGCGTACCTCGCCGCCGGCAGCGCGCAGCGGGGTCCAGAACGCATTGCGCGACTGCCCCAGGCAGCCCGCCCAGTCGGCCACCACTGCAACGAAGATGCCGGCCTGCGCGCGCTCCACCAGCGCATCACGAAAGAGTCGGCCGATGCCATCGTCGCGGATGATGTAGTTTTCCAGCAGCACACGCTGCTTCGCGCCGCGGATCGCCGCGAGCCAGGCGTCGTAGTTGGCCTGTGCATCGATCAGCAATTCCACCGCATTGCCTTCGATCAGCGGCGCGCCGGCGGCGCGGCTCAGCGCCTGCTGGGCAAGCAGGCGGGGTGTGCTGGGTGAAAGCGGCGGTCTGGCGGACATTTGCTCATTGTAGGTCATGGGTTCGTAGAGGCGCCGTCGTTGGCATGTATCTGGCATGATTTTGCCCATGCCGACCAAGCGTCATTACAACGACACCGAAGACTGCGCGCGGCACATTGCCGAATGGCTCGGGGCAGACCTGCGCGTGGCCGCGCCACTGGGACTGGGCAAGCCGCATGGTTTGCTCAACGCGCTGTATCGGGTGACGCAGAAGGACACCAGGCGCTCACTGCGTCTGTACACCGCGCTGTCGCTGACCCGGCCGCAACCGAAACCCGGTCTGGAGGAGCGGTTTCTGAAGCCGTTCCTGGAACGGCATTTCGGCGCCGACCAGGTCGATCCGCAGTACGCCGTGGATCAGGCGCGCGATGCGCTGCCATCGAACGTCGAAGTGCACGAGTTTTACCTGCAGTCCGGCGCGCTGCTGCATTCGGGCAGCGCCCAGCGCAACTACATCAGCCAGAACTACACCCATGTCGCCCGTGACCTGGCGATGCAGGACGTGAACCTGCTGGTGCAGCTGGTGGCGCGACGAGAAGGGCCGGAAGGGGTCCGCTACAGCCTGTCGTGCAACCCGGACCTGACGCTGGATTTCCTCAAGCGGGTGGAAGCCGCCGGCAAGCCGCGCCCGTTGTGCGTGGCGGTCGTGCATCCGGAGCTTCCCTACCTCGGTGGCGATGCCGAAGTGGCGGAAGACTATTTCGATCTCGAGCTGACACCCGCCGCATCGCCACCCCTGTTTGCGCTGCCGCGTCTGCCGGTCGACCTGGCCGAGTACGCGCTGGGTCTGCATGCCAGCGCGCTGGTGAAGGATGGTGGCTGCCTGCAGATCGGCATCGGCGCACTCTCCGACGCGCTGGTCAAGGCGCTGTTGCTGCGCCAGCAGGACAACACGATCTGGCGGCGTGCGCTGGTCACTCTCGACCCGGAAGGCAAGACCCATGCGCTCGCCGGCTGGCTCGGCGGGCTGGCGCCGTTCGAGACCGGGTTGTACGGCGCCAGCGAAATGGTGATGGACGGATTCATGCATCTGCAGCGCGGCGGCATCCTGAAGCGGCGCAGCTGGGACAACCTGGCGCTGGAACGCGCTTCCGCCGCCGGTCGCCTGAACGCGGCAACCCCGGGCGGGCACTATCTGCGCGGAGCCTTCTTCCTTGGCTCGCGCGAACTCTACGACTGGCTCGGCAGCACCGAGTCTGCCGATCCCGACGCGATCGACATGTGCCCGGTGTCCAACGTCAACCAGCTGTATGGCGATCATCAGGCGCTGGCCGTGCTGCAGCGACGCGGCGCGCGTTTCTTCAACACCTGCATGATGGCGTCGCTGCTCGGTGCCGCCACCTCGGACACGCTCGACAGCGGCGAAGTGGTCAGCGGTGTCGGTGGCCAGTACAACTTCGTGGCGATGGCGCATGAACTGCCCGACGGCCGCTCGGCGCTGTTGCTGCGCGCGACCCGCCAGGTGAAGGGCGGCATCGAAAGCAATATCCGCTGGAACTACGGCGAGACCACGATCCCGCGTCATTTGCGCGATCTCTACATCACCGAATACGGCGTCGCCGACCTGCGCGGCAAGAGCGACAGCGAATGCATCGAGGCGATGCTGTCGAT
>JBDTZX010000301.1:0-3209 GCA_040004895.1 Rhodanobacter sp.
ACGCAGGAACTCCAGGTGCTGTTCGATCTCCACACCTTCGGCCACCACCGTGCGCTTCAGCCGGTGAGCCATTTCGATGGTCGCGCGCACGATCGCCTCGTCATCCGGATCCACGCCGATGTTGCGCACGAAACTCTGATCGATCTTGATGCGATCCGCCGGCAGCTTGCGCAGGTAGTCCAGCGACGCGGCACCGGTACCGAAATCGTCGATCGCAATATGGCAGCCGAGTTTGTGCAGCGCGTGCAGATTCTCGACCAGGTTGGGTGCTTCCTTGATGCTGATGCTTTCGGTGATTTCCAGTTCGAGCAGCGTCGGATCGAGTCCGGTTTCGCGCAATGCCCGCACCACTGTGTCCAGCAACTTGGGCTCCATCAGCTGCACCGCCGAAAGGTTGACTCCAAGACGCAGGCGCAGCCCGTAGCGTTGTTCCCATTCCTGTGCCTGGCGGCATGCCGTGCGCAGAACCCATTCGCCGATCGAGACGATCAACCCGGTTTCCTCCGCCAGCGGAATGAACACCGCCGGACTGATCGCCCCGAGCTCCGGATGCTCCCAGCGCAGCAGTGCCTCCATGCCGACGATATCCTCGCTGGTGGTATCGACCTGCGGCTGGTAGACCACGCGGAACTCGTTGTTGCCCTCGGCATGCCGCAGACGCGTCTTGAGCGCCATGCCGTGTTCGCGCGCGTATTCCGGACTCACTTCGTAGATGTGGAAATTGTTGCGGCCCAGATGCTTGGCCACATACATCGCCTCATCGGCATGCTTGAGCAGCGTCTGCGCATCGTTCGCATCGTCGGGGAAAAAACTCAGCCCGATCGATGCGGTGACCTGCACCGATGTGCCATCTTCGAGGTAAAGCGGTGCTTCCATCAGCTGCACGATTTTTTCGGCAACACGCGACACGTCCTCGTTCTTCACCACGTGCCGCAGCGCCACGGTGAATTCGTCGCCAGCGTATCGGGCCACGGTATCGGAAGCACGGATGCTGCCGCACAACCGCTGGGTCACCATCCGCAGCACCTGGTCGCCGGCGGCATGACCGTGGGTATCGTTGATCGTCTTGAACCGGTCCAGGTCGATGAACAGCACCGCGAAACATTCGCCATTGCGACTGGCCTCGCGGATGATCGTTTCCAGCCGGTCGTTGAACAGCAGTCGGTTCGGCAAGCCGGTCAACGCATCGACCAGTCCTTCCGCACGCCCCTGCTCGCGCGTCCGGCCCAGCTCCAGCACCTGGGCAAATCGCGTGGCGGCACAGCGCAACACCGGCTCGATGATGCCCATTTCGCCGAAACCCCTGCGGCTGCCGGCGAGCATGGCACCGAGCACGGTGTGACGCTCGTCAAACAGCGGCAAGCCCGCGAAACCCGACAGCCCAAGCTCCTGCAGCAACGGATCAAACGGCGCCAGCCGCCTTGCATCGGCGCGATACATGACGCTCTTGCCCTCGAGCACCATCTGCAGCGAACCCTGCGACTGCGCCAGCGGCCAGGACGGCTCATCGCCGCTCCACAACTGCAGCAGCTGCACCGGTGCCTCGCCACCTTGCTGCCGCCCGGACCATATCGCCAGATAGTCCAGCGCCAGCTCGTCGAACAGCAGGCGCCCGGCTGCCAGCTGCGGGTCGACACCGATGGTTGAGGAAAAAATGCGCGACAGCAGCGACAAGGCAGCTTCGGCACGCAGGTCGGCGCGATCACTGCGAAACATCAGCGCCAGTGCATCCTGTCCGGCGTGCTGCACCCTGCGCACGCTGGCCTGGCCGGTATCGGAGCCCTGCGCGGATTTGCGATGGCACGGATGCCAGCTGCGATCGGCTTCGCTCAACACCTGCGCGAGCGCAATGCCCTCGAAGCGGATGACGTCCGACAGTGCGAGACCCTCCCATTGGCTGGCCGGCAGGCGGCTGTGCCTGATCACCGTGGGACTGATTTCCAGCAATCGGCCGGTCTGCGGATCAGCGACCAGCCATTCATTTCCACCTTCGTCGAAAACGTAGCGGAAGTCCCCATCGGCAGTGCTGGCTATCACCGCTCGGTCATTCTGAGGCAACCGCTCTGCGTGCTGCGAACGTAGCCAGCGTGCCACCAATTCGGTGCGGATCTGCGCAGCGTGCAGCCAGTCGGTGAGTCCCAGCGGCAGATCGGCGGGATCGAGCGAACTCTCATCGGCCAGGACCGCGATCAATGGTGTGTCGGCACCAAAGCTCAGCCCCCGCAATTGCTCGCAACAGTTTTGCGCCTGCTGCGCATCGCCGGAAAAAACCACCACGATCAGTTTCAACGGCGGCAACGATGGTTGCCCCTCAAGCAGGATGGCGGCATGCGATACGTCGCGCGCACTGTGGATATGCGCGTAGCCGGCCTGATCGAATACGTCGAAAAGACTGCGCCGCAGTTCGCGCTGCATGGCAACCACAAGAATCCCCGAAGTCATGCGTGCTGCCTCAGACCATCCAGTGACCGTCACGCAGACGCAGGCGTCGGGGCCGACCGTCCTCACTGCCGAGGTGGACTGCCTGTTCGCCCAGATGTTCGACCAGGGCCGCAGGCGCATCGATCAGCACCACCCGGCGCAGGTGTTCTTTCGGTGCGCGTGCGAGCTGACGCAGCAAGGTGGCGTCCATCGCCGACAGCGGCAGTTCCAGACCCACCAGGAAATAGACACCGAAGTGCATGCTTTGCTGCATATAGCGCAGCGCGTTGCCGAGACGCTGGCAATCGGGCACCCGTGAGTGCGCATCGCGCAGGCTGCTCAGACCGGTATCGGGCTGCCACAGATACAGGGCCTGTCCGGAATGCCGGGCAATCGCGCGCAACTGGTCGACCAGCGCATGGACGTCGGCACAATCCAGCGCAACCAGGCCGCTGGAAGCGGTCAGAATCCGTTCGAAAATCTCGGCGCCGGCTTGCGGCTGGGCGGAGGCCATCACGTTCATTGCGTCCACCTCCTGCAGGTTCGGCAGTATGGGCATGTTGCGGCCAGCCCCACCAGTGGCTGATTGATCCGCGACCAGGCCTGCGCTGATGCCTTCGGCCGCTCGCCGACGCTTCGGAAAGCTCTTTCGATGGCCCGAACCGCACCCGACCGGCACCAGCCGATTTCACACCGCTCTTACATCATGGTCAAGCAACGCCGTCACATCTCGCAATCGGAACGGTGGAACGGTATGGTTCAGACCTTCCCCCCAAGCCCGATGCCCA
>JBDTZX010000039.1:0-3200 GCA_040004895.1 Rhodanobacter sp.
ATCACACCGGACAATGGTGCATCGCTGGTTGCAGCAGGTGCGGACTTTCTGGCATCGATCTCATCGCTATTCGGGGCCGCCGATGTGCAAATTGCCGCACAACGCTTTGCCCAGCTCTATCCCTCACGCTCCGGAACACCCGCATGACAACGAATCACGAACTCTTCCAGCGTGCGCAATCGCTGATGCCCGGCGGCGTGAATTCGCCGGTACGCGCGTTCAAGTCGGTCGGTGGCGAACCGTTCTTCACTGCGCGCTCCGAAGGGGCATACCTGTGGGATGTCGAAGGCACACGCTATATCGACTATGTGGGATCGTGGGGCCCGATGATCGTGGGCCACAACCATCCGGCGGTACGCGAAGCGGTGGAGCGAGTGGTGAAGGATGGACTGTCGTTCGGCACCCCCTGCGCAGCCGAAGTCACCATGGCCGAGACGATCACGCGCTTGATTCCATCGATCGAGATGGTGCGCATGGTCAATTCGGGCACCGAGGCGACGATGTCGGCGATCCGGCTGGCCCGCGGCGCGACCGGTCGCAGCAAGATCGTGAAGTTCGAAGGTTGCTATCACGGTCACTCCGACAGCTTTCTGGTGAAAGCCGGTTCCGGCGCACTGACCTTCGGGATTCCCACCTCGCCGGGCGTGCCCAAGGCGAATGCCGACCTGACCCTGACCCTGCCTTACAACGATCTGGAAGCAGCCAGGCTTCTGTTCGCCGAACTTGGGCATGAGATCGCCGCCCTGATCATCGAGCCGGTAGCCGGCAACATGAACTGCATACCTCCGCTGGATGGTTACCTGCCTGCGCTGCGCGATCTCTGCACACAATCCGGTGCACTGCTGATTTTCGACGAAGTGATGACCGGCTTCCGCGTGGCGCTGGGCGGCGCTCAGGCGCTCTACGGTGTCGCTCCGGATCTGACCACCTTCGGCAAGATCATCGGTGGTGGCATGCCGGTCGGCGCGTATGGTGGCCGGCGCGACCTGATGGAACAGATCGCACCCGCCGGACCGATTTACCAGGCGGGCACCCTGAGCGGCAATCCCGTGGCGATGGCCGCAGGCCTGGCCATGCTGAAGCTGATCCAGGCACCAGGTTTCCACGACCAGCTGGCCGCACGCACCCGCCTGCTCTGCGACGGTTTCCAGTCGGTCGCCGATGGCGAAGGTGTCGCCTTCAGCACCCACCACGTCGGTGGCATGTTCGGACTGTTTTTCACTGCCGGCAGCGTGACCAGCCTTGAGCAGGCAACCAGCGCGGATGTCGCACTGTTCAACCGGTTTTTTCATGGCATGCTGAAACGCGGTATCTATCTCGCCCCTTCGGCGTTCGAGGCTGGCTTCATGTCCGCCGCCCACAGCGACCACGACATCGCCGAAACACTGGAGGCCGCGCGCGGCGCATTGCGCGAAGCACGCGACTGAATCGGCTGCCCGCTGTCGCGCACCTACCAGTGGCCGATATTCGGCATCGACGCCCATGGTTCGCGCGGCGGCAGTTGTCCTTCCTGCAGCAGCTCGATCGAAATCAGATCGGGCGAGCGCACGAAAGCCATGTGGCCATCCCGCGGTGGCCGATGAATGGTGCAGCCCAGCGACTGCAGTCGCTGGCAGGTGGCGTAGATGTCGTCCACACGAAAAGCCAGGTGGCCGAAATTCCGCGCCGAACCATAGTCTTCGTCGGAGTTCCAGTTCCAGGTCAGCTCGACTTCCGCACCCGGGGTTTCATTCGCGGATAGAAACACCAGCGTGTATTTGCCTTCGGGTACTTCCTTGCGTCGAACCTCGCTCAATCCGAGCCCATCGCAGAAAAAGCGCAACGAGGCGTCGAGATCGCGGACGCGCACCATGCTGTGCAGGTATTTCATCGGCAAGATTCCTGTTCGGCAAGATGTCGAAAAACGATAGTTCAGTCTGCAGCAAAATCATTCAACGCCGCGTGCAGACGCCTGAGTCCTTCGGCCAGCTCGTCATCGGAAAGGGTCAACGGTGGCACGAACCTCAACACGTCCGGCCCTGCCTGCAGCAGCAGCAGACCATGCGCGGCCGCGTGATCGAGAATCTCGCCGGCCCGGCCTTTGTACGCATCGGCAAGCACGGCACCAATCATCAATCCGCGACCGCGCACTTCGGCGAACATCCTGCGTTCGTGATTGATGCGTGCCAGCCCGGCGCGCAATTCGTTGGCCTGCCGTTCGACGTTCGTCAGCACCGCCGTCGAGGACAGTTTGGCCAGCGCGACCCGTGCGACGGCCGCGGCCATCGGATTGCCACCGAAGGTCGTGCCGTGCGAACCATATTGCATCACTTCGGCCACCTTCGGCCCGGCCAGCATGGCGCCGATGGGAAAGCCGCAACCGAGCGCCTTGGCCAGCGTCACGATGTCGGGTTTGACACCTTCGTGCAGGTAGGCGAACAAACGTCCGGTCCGGCCCATGCCGCACTGGATTTCATCCAGCACCAGCAGCGCATCGTGCTGGTCGCAAAGCTCGCGCACCCTGGCAATGAAACCGGGCGCCGCCGGCATCACCCCGCCTTCGCCCTGCACCGGCTCGAGCATGACCGCGGCGACATCACCCACCGCGAAAGCCAGCCCCAACGCGGTCACGTCGTTGAAGTCGACGTGGCGAAAACCCGCTGGCAAAGGCTCGTATCCCTCCTGATATTTCGGTTGCGCGGTGGCGGTCACCGTGGCCAGGGTCCGCCCGTGAAACGAGCCCCTGAAGGTGATGATCGTGCGCCGTTCGGGCGGCCGCCCCTGCGTCGCGGCCCATTTGCGTACCAGCTTGATGGCCGCTTCATTCGCTTCCGCGCCCGAATTGCACAGAAACACGCGCTCGGCGAATCCGGACGCAGCGACCAGTTCTTCAGCCAGCCGCAACGGCGGTTCGGTATAGAACACGTTGCTGGCGTGCCACAGCTTTCCTGCCTGCGTGTGCAAGGCTTCCAGCAAATCGGGATCCTGGTGGCCCAGAGCATTCACGGCGATGCCGGCGCCGAAATCCACGTAGTCGCGGCCCTGCGTATCCCAGATGCGTGCGCCCAGGCCGTGATCGAGCACCACCTCGCGAGGCTTGTACACCGGCAACCAGTAGCGCTTGCCGAGATCGATCAGGGAAGACGTGTGGTCGTGTTGTGGTTGCATGGCTGGCTCCGGGCATCGTCCTGGCGATGCCCACGAATGACTGGATCAGAGGG
>JBDTZX010000044.1:0-10768 GCA_040004895.1 Rhodanobacter sp.
GGGAAAATCATGTCCGCACCCGCCGCCACGCAGGCTTGCGCGCGATCGATCGCGGCGTCCAGACCTTCGACGGCGATGGAATCGGTGCGCGCCATGATCACGAATTGCTCGTCGGTTCGCGCATCGACGGCGGCCTTTACCCGATCGACCATTTCGTCTTTCGAGACGATCGCCTTGCCCGGCCGATGACCGCAACGCTTGGCGGCCACCTGATCTTCGATATGCATCGCGCCTGCGCCTGCCTTGATCAGCGAGCGGACTGTGCGCGCGATGTTGAACGCGCCACCCCAGCCGGTATCCACATCGACCAGCAGCGGGAGGTCGCAAACATCGGTGATCCGGCGAACATCGGTAAGCACGTCTTCCATCGTGCTGATGCCCAGATCCGGCATGCCCAGCGAGTTGGCGGCAACGCCGCCGCCGGAGAGGTAGATCGCCTTGAAGCCCGAGCGCTGTGCCATGCGTGCGGCATACGCGGTGATTGCACCGACGACCTGCAGCGGCTGTTCTTCGACGACGGCTGCACGGAAACGCGCGCCGGGAGATGCAATCGACATGGCTCACTCCGCGGAAAGCCGGCATTTTAGCGCAGCGACGACTCGATTGCGCCGGTGTATATCCGCAAACGAAACGGGCCGGCGATGCCGGCCCGTTTCGGCGCTTCCGAAAGAAACCTACTTGCTGGCGAACAGATGCTCGACGCCAGCGCGTTCTTCGCGCAGTTCCTTGTCTGTGGCGTCCATGCGGCCGCGGGAGAAAGTATTGATCTCCAGATCCTGCACGATCGTGTACTTGCCGTTTTTCACGGTGACCGGATAGCCATAGATCACGCCCGGCGCGATGCCGTACGAACCATCGGACGGAATGCCCATCGACACCCAGTCACCCTCGGCGGTGCCATGCGCCCAGAAGTGCATGTGATCGATTGCCGCCGATGCCGCCGATGCCGCCGATGATGCACCACGCGCCTTGATGATCGCTGCGCCACGCTGCTGCACGGTGGGAATGAAATCGCTCTCGTACCAGGCCTGATCGATCAGCGACATCGCCGGCTTGCCGTTGACGGTGGCGTGATGGATGTCAGGGTACTGGGTCGAACTGTGGTTGCCCCAGATCGTCAGCCTGCGGATGTCGGTCGTATGCGAACCGGTCTTTTCCGCCAGCTGCGACAACGCGCGGTTGTGATCCAGACGTACCATCGCGGTGAAGCAGTTCGGATCCAGATCAGGCGCGTTCTGCTGAGCGATCAGGGCATTGGTATTTGCCGGGTTGCCGACCACCAGCACTTTCACGTCGCGCCTGGCATGCGCATTCAGCGCCTTGCCTTGCGGGCCGAAGATGGCACCGTTCGCTTCCAGCAGATCCTTGCGCTCCATGCCTGGCCCGCGCGGGCGCGCGCCGACCAGCAAGGCGTAATCGACATCCTTGAACGCGACATTGACGTCATCGGTGGCGACCACGCCGGCAAGCGTCGGAAACGCGCAATCGTTCAACTCCATCACGACACCCTGCAGCGATGGCAGGGCCGGGGTGATTTCCAGCAGGTGCAGGATCACCGGCTGATCCGGACCCAGCATGTCGCCGGCAGCAATGCGGAACAGCAACGCATAACCGATCTGGCCGGCGGCGCCGGTAACGGCAACTCGTACGGGGGATTTCATGGACGATGACTCCTGGGTGGGGATGCATTTGTCGCGGGCGCAGCGTCCCGCATTCAGGTGATCAAATCAGTTCGGAAAAAAACTCGGCAATGCGCGCCAGACCCGGCGCCAGCTGCGCGGTCGGGCACGTGTAGGAAATACGCATCGCACGCGGCTCGCCGAATGCGGAGCCCGGCACGCAGGCCACACCCTTGGCTTCCAGCAACGCCGCGCAGAACTGCACATCGTTCCCGATCGCGGTGCCGTTGTGGGTCTTGCCGAACGCGACGGAAATATCCGGAAATGCATAGAACGCGCCCTGCGGTCGCGGGCAAACCACGCCGGGAATGCTGCGTAACGCCTCGAACACGATGTCGCGCTTGCCGGCGAACTCGACGCACTTCGCCCGCGGAATATCCTGTGGCCCGCTCAGCGCAGCCACTGCGGCCGCCGTGATCACTTCGGGCAGGCTGGTGATGTGATTCGAGTTGAGCGTGGTGATTGCCTTCGCAACCGACTCCGGCCCTGCAATCAGGCCGACGCGCCACCCGGGCATGCCGTAGGTCTTGGAGACCGAGTCGACAAAGATCACCCGCTCGCGCAGTTCGGGTTTCGCAAACACGAAGTTGTGATAACCGATGCTGTCGAACACCATCGAGTTGTAGATGTCGTCGGTGATCACCCAGGTATCGGGATGTTTCACCAGCACCTCGGCCAGTGCGGCAATTTCAGCGCCGGTGTAGACCATGCCGGTCGGGTTGGACGGGTTGTTGAACAGGAACACCTTCGGCCTGCGCGCCAGCGCGGTGTCGAGCTGCGCAGGGGTGAGCTTGTAGTTCTGCTCCGGACCGCAATGCATCACGTTGATCTTTGCGCCGACGATGTCGGCGATGTCGCGGTAGGTAGTCCAGTACGGCGCGGCGAAACAGATCTCGTCACCATCGTCGAGCAGTGCCTCAGCCAGGTTGTACAGCACCTGCTTGGCGCCGATACCGATCGACAGGTTCATGCGCGTATAGCCATTGAAACCCAGCGCCTCGATGTGCTTGAGGAAAGCGTCCAGCAGCGCATCGGCACCACGATTGCTGCCGTACTGGCCGCTGTCGTGCGCCAGTGCTTCACGCGCCGCGGCGTACACGTGCTCCCCGGGCAGAAAATTCGGTACGCCGATCGAGAAACTGATGATGTCGCGGCCGCTCGCCTTGAGCTGTTTCGCCTTATCGGCAATCACCATGATCGCACTGGGTTTGGCACGGCCGACACGCTGGGCGAGCTGGGGCATGGGTTTCTCACGCGAAGGAAGGAAACAAAGGCGGCGATTTTATCACGCCATGCAAAGACGTACCGCGCCGGTCGCCCGCTGCAACGACGACACCGATCCGGCATGATGCGCACGTCCGCGCAACGGACGCCGCAATCTCATGCAACACAGGAGATCCACATGCATTGGTTATGGGTATTCGTGATTGGGCTGGTCGTTGGTGTGGTGGCCAAGTTCCTGACACCAGGCAGGGATCCTGGCGGCTTCATCATCACCGCCATCATCGGCATTGCTGGCTCGCTGCTGGCGACCTGGGTCGGCCAGAACGTGTTCCACATGTATCAGCAAGGCGAATCGGCAGGTTTCATCGCGTCAGTGATCGGCGCGATCGTCCTGTTGCTGATCTATCACCTGCTCCGACGCAGGGCGGCATGACCTGAAATCCCGGCGGAGCAGCCTCCGCCGGGATTTCAGCTGCGTGTCGGGATCAGGTCTCAATCAGGTCTGCGGCATGCCGCCGAGCAGCTTGCCGGCCAAGCCTTCGAGCATGCCCAGATTGAAACCACTGCCCTGCGCGTCCGCCGGCACCTGTCCGTCGGGTGTCATGTGATCGACGGCATGCGGCAGCACATGCGACAGCCCGTTGAGCATCACGCTGGGGTCGACGCCCAGCTTGCCGGCCGCCTCCTGCACCAGGGCGCCCATGCCGCCACTTTGCAGCGCCTGCCCGAGCTGATCGCCCGAGACCGGCTGGTTCGCGCCGGTGCCGACCCACGACTGCACCGCTCCGCCCAGTCCATGCTGCTGCAGCATGCTGACCAGACCCTGCACGCCGCCGGCCTTCTCGATCAGCTGACCGGCCACGCTGATCAGCGAACCACCATTGGCCTGCTGACCCTGTCCACCGAGCAAATCATTGAGGAATGACATGTCGTTTCTCCCTTATTGCATGAGTGAAATACGCGTGAAGCCTGGTGATCATAAGCCTGCGAGACCTCTGCTGTCATGATCGCAAGGCATGAAAAAGCCGCCGGCCAGGGCCGACGGCTGAATGCGGCTCGGTCCGGATCTCAGTGGCTCTGGTCGAGCACCGAATTCCACTCCCTGACGTGATCGGATTGCGCCTTGAGCAGCGAATCGACATCACCATCCACGGTGACCTTGTCGATCGTGTCTCCTTGCTTGATCGAATTGACCACACCCATGTCGGCTGCATCCACCACTTCGCCGAATACGCTGTGCTTGCCGTCCAGCCAAGGCGTCGCCCCATGGGTGATGAAGAACTGGCTGCCGTTGGTGCGCGGGCCGGCGTTCGCCATGGAAAGCACGCCCGGTTTGTCGTGGCGCAGCGACGCATTGAATTCGTCCTCGAACTTGTAGCCAGGGCCACCGCGACCGCTGCCTTCGGGACAGCCGCCCTGCACCATGAAGTCGGCGATCACCCGATGGAACGAGAGACCGTCGTAGTAACCACGCCTGGCCAGATTGACGAAGTTGGCCACGGTGACGGGCGCCTTGTCTTCATGCAGACGCAGGTGGATCGGGCCGCGGTTGGTGGTGAAGGTGACATGGATGGTCATCGTGAATCCTTGGGTTCGAAAACTGCTGCGCGCCACGGTTCGGGCGCGAGGGCCGCCAAGAATACCCCAGCACCGCTGATCAAGCAGTGAAAAACATGCGGCCCTCCCTGCTACTAGTGCAGGCCCAGCATGCTGCGATCGAGCGCACCCTGGCCGCGCGGTTGGGCCACCGGTGTCGGCAGCTCGGTCGGCCATGCCTCGGCTTGATACAGATGCCGCCATAACTGGTCCAGCGCCGCATAGCCATACGGCAGCAGCGGTACATGGTGTGCGCCGAAACCGGGCAGCGACAGGAACGCATCGAAGTGCTGCGCATACGGCACCTTCCAGTACAGCGGATGACGATCCTCGGCGCGCAGCCATTCCACATAGGGTTCGGAAGTGAACGCGGTCGGCAGCAGACCATCGCTGGCACCGTGCAGCACCCACAGCGGCAGGTCGCTGCGCGGCAGTCTTGCAGCGGTGGCGGCGATCGAAGCATGCAAGGCCTGCGCTTCGTGATCGTCGCCAGTCCACAGCGCACGCAGGCATTCGCCCCCCATCAGGGCGGGATCGGCCGAGACGTTCGCGCCTTCAAAAAGACCGATGCCGTTGCCCGGCGGAATGCCCGAACCCTCGGCCCACCATGCCGCCCGCATCGCTGGATCGGTGGTGCCCGGGAAGCCGTTGGCGCCAAGCGCGGCGTAATGAAATCCGCATGGCATCTCGGTCGCGGCACGGCGCAGATAGGACGAGGCGTAGCCCGCGGTGATCACATGCCACAGGTCGAACGCGGTGGTGCTGGCCGCCGTACTCATCGCCTCGTCGGTCCAGCCCCTGGCATGCAGATACTGGTAGGCCTTGTCGGCCTGCTCGGTCACGGTGTTGCCATTCAACTTGCCTTGCGCACGCAGACTGGCGCAGCGCAGGGCCCATGACGGTGGCAGCGAACCGTTCGGCGTGCGTGCGAATGGTGCCTTGGCGAAACGCTCGCTGCTCAGCGCGCATGGCAGCCAGATCGCCGCCTCGGTAGCGTAGTCGTACATCGCGCGGCCACGCTCGGGCACGTAGACGTTCGGTTCCAGTGCGACCACGCCGGCGAAAAAACCGTCACGGTCGAGTCCCGCCGCCTGCAGCACGGCGCCGCCGCCATTGGAAATGCCGGTGGCGATGATCTTCGTATTCTGTGGCGTGAACGGCGCCTCGTCCGGAAACGCGCGATCGAGCATCGCCAGTCCGAACTGTGCCGCCTGGATGACGTGCCGGCCCCAGTCAGCCTCCGGGTTGTCGCCCGAGTTCATCTGCTTCACCGCAATGCCTGCGGTTGGCGGCGCGGGTGCAGGCTCGAATTCCAGTGGCGCAGCGCCACGTTTTGCACGACGACCGTCCAGCGCCACGCCGCTGTCGTCCGCGTAATCGAAATAGCCTGCGCCAGTGCCCTTGTCGGTGTACGCCACCGCACACCCGTGCGGCAGACCCCATGCACCGGCCAGCGCGATCGCGCCGTAGATGCCGCGCGAACCGGATGACGCAGTCACCACCAGACAGCGCCTGTGCTGATCGAAACCGTCGGGTAACTGCAGCAGCACGCGATGCGGCGCGCGCGCCCCCGGGACGCGCGCGAACGCCTGATATTCGCGCCCCGGCATATCCGGCACGTCGCCGTACACCGTTCCGTAACCGCCCAGCGGCCCGAGATCGGCGATGCCTTTCCAGCTGGTCTGGATCGCGCGTCGACGCAGTTCTTCCGCCGTCGGATCCAGCGGATCGGCAAACGGCAGCGGTGCGCCCGCCAGACCCGCGATTCCCAGACCTGCACTCAGCAGGTCATCGCGACCACGGTGCTCCGTGATACGCACCTCACCGCAGTCGACAGCACTCATTGCAGGTTCCTTCAGCATGGCGCTGCCGGCACAGGCCGGCAGCATGAGCGTGAACAGCAGGGGCAACAGACGTGCGGCTCGGTTCATCTCGCCACCATAGCAAGCATGCTTGCACCCGCCATCGTACGAAAGTCCAGCATGTTCATCTTGTCGCTGACGACATGGCCTCGACGGCAGTGCTGCAGCCCGCTAACGTCGCTGGAATGACCAGCCTGCTGATCGCCGACGACCATCCACTGTTCCGCGCCGCCCTGCGTCAGGCCGCCAGCGAAAGCCTGCCCGATTGCAACGTACGCGAAGCCGCCGACCTGCCCGGCGTGCTCGCCGCATTGGTCGCCGAACCGGAAACCGATCTGGTGCTGCTCGACCTGCACATGCCGGGCAGTCAGGGCCTGTCCGGACTCGCCGCGTTGCGTGGCCAGCATCCCGGCGTCGCCGTGCTGGTAGTGTCCGCACACGACGAACCGCGCATCGTGCGCCGTGTACTCGATCACGGCGCCGCCGGCTTCATCCCCAAGAGCGCGAGCACGACCGAAATCGGCGAGGCGATCCGCAGCGTGCTCGACTGCGGCACCTGGCTGCCGCCTGCTCTCGCCGAAGCCGTCGCGGCGCTGCCTGCCAATACTGCCGACGCAGATCTGGCCAGCCGACTCGCCCGCCTCACCGAACAGCAGTCGCGCGTGCTGGCCTTGTTGGCCGAAGGTCTCTTGAACAAGCAGATCGCGGATCGTCTGACGATCCAGGAGCGCACGGTGAAGGCGCATGTCACGGCGATCTTCGAGAAATTGAAGGTGAGGAACCGGACGCAGGCGGGGATGATGTTGCGGTCGCTGGAGCTGGGGGAACCAGGACGAGTTGGATGAATGCCCGGTTTCCGATGAGAAAGTCTTGGCTTATGCATCAAGCTGTGTGACGTCAGCTTTCGACCCAGGCTGGGTGAAAACGCAAAAGAGGATTCTTGCTTGAGCATTTTTTTGCGCAAAACGACGCGTGTAGATTCGTTTCTAGACTGCTCGCGTTCAATGCGGAACGCAGAATTCGCGTACGTGGCACATGTGCGTGAGCGGCTCTGAGCTTTCACACAGCCTGAGCCCAAAACCGACAGTCGAGATTGACCCCGTCGGGTGCTGCCGATCAACTCGTGAGCGACTTGCTCATTGACCTGCTTTATGGCGTTCTCTGCGCAGCCGTTCCACGCGCTGCCGGCCGTCGGCGACCAGCTGACAGAAATATGTCCTTCGGCCACCGCCTCGATCCGCAGCGGTCGATTTTCAGGACCTCGATCCACGTGGATGATGCGTGGAAGGAATCCATGGCGATCCGTGCATACTCCAACCGAATCGTCACCCGGGAAATGCTAACGCATGAATACGCCACCATCACCACCCGGAGCGCAGCGGACTGAGGAATCAGCCGTCCGGATCGGCGCTCTGGTTCCGCTAACTCGGCCTGGCTGGGTCGAGGCAGGCCAACACTTGCTCGCTGGACTCGAGATGGCCGTTCGCGACACCAATGACACCGGCGGGATCGTCGGAAGACCACTCGAGCTGGTGGTCCGAGACACCGCGGCTGATCCACAGAAGGCGGCGGCGGCCGTAGATGAATTGACTCGCCTGGGCGTGGCTGCCGTGGCGGGGGAGTATCACAGCGTCGTCGCTCGCGCCGCTGCCGCCAGGGCCGACACCCTCGGCCTGCCGTTCCTCTGCTCGTCAGCAGTTCTCGACGCGCTCACCGAACAGCCAACGAAATGGGTCGCGCGCCTCGCCCCGGCGCAGTCCCAGGGCTGGCAAATTTACGCAGACTTCCTCCTGCGCGCAAGCCACAGTCGCATCGCTGTAGCAACCCAGTCGAGTGTCTACTGGGCCTCTGGGACCCGCATTCTGCGTGACTACCTCGCACCACGCGGCGGCACTGTCATCGAACTCGACATGCACGTGCTCACCCCTACGACAGTGTGCGACGAACTCGTCGACAATCGCGCAACAGCGCTCCTTCTTCTGGTCGGCCACCCGGAGCCGGCAGTGTCGATCGTCAAGTCCGTCCGCCACGACCAGCGCCTCGCCGGGATCATGATTGGCGCTCCGGCCGGGCAACCGGAGTTCGCCGAATGGACGACGTTGCTGGGCGACGACGGTACCGCAATCCCGTTCTTGCGCTACCTGCCCGAGCGCCTCAGCCCACTCGGTGCACGAGTCGAGACGGCCCTCCGTGAGCGGCTAGCCCAAGCCCCCTCCTTCGTTGCGTTCGAGGGCTACGACACCGTCGCCGTTCTCGCCGACATGCTGCGTTCTCACGGCGCGGACCGGGCGCGAATTGCCGAATCCTGGCCGCGTGTTGCAGTCGAAGGCACCCGCGGGCAGATCCGGTTCTCCCGCACGCCAGGCATCAGCGTTTGGCAATGGGCCTGGGCGCCAATCCAACTCGTTGATCGAGACCCGGCGGAACCCGATCGCTTTCGGATCCTCCACACCAGCTGAGAGAGCACGGAGGTCCGACTGCCCAGATCTGTCCGAACCATGATCGACACCCACGTCGAACAATCCATTCGCTATACGACCAGCCCACTGGATCGGCTCTAAGTCCTTTGATGCAGCCATGGTGCTCGTGTCTGCGTCAGTGCTCCTGGATCTGATATTGACCGTCTGCTTCTGGCCCAGGCTGTGTGAAAATTCAGAGCCGCTCGCGCACATATGCCACGTATGCGAATTCTGGGTTCCGCATTGAGCACGATCAGTCTAGAAACGAATCTACGCGCGTCGTTTTGAGCAAAACATGATCAAGCAAGAATCGTCTTTTGGTTTTCACACAGCCTGAGCCGAAAGCCGACGCATGAAAACTCGGCTTTCGATACTCAAGCTCGCTAAAAATCAGACCTTCGAATTGCGAGATGGGTTGCACCTGTCAGCGTGCTCCGGCAGTGACCCGCTGCAACACCTGCCTCAGCGCCAGCGGCTTCAGCGGCTTGTACAACACCCCGATCCCCGCATCGAGCAGCCGCTGCCGCAGTTCGCCGTCGCGATCTGCCGTCAACATCACCGTCGGCACATCGGCATGCTGCTCGCGCAACAGCTGCCACACATCCAGCCCGGTGTGCCCGCCATCGAGATGGAAATCGAGGATGTGCAGATCCGGTCGCCACGGTGCGGCCAGCGCCTGTTCGGCGTTGCGCGCGGCATGCACGTGCCAGCCCCAGCTGGTCAGCAGGTTGTCGAGTGCGGCCAGTGCGGCGGGCTCGTTGTCGAGTACCAGCGCGCGACCGGCCGGCAACGGTTGTTGCGCATCCGCGATTGGTGGCAGTCGTATCGCTGCGCGTTCCATCGGTATGCCGAGATCGAACACGCTGCCGCGGCCTGGCCATGAGCGCAGACCGAGCGGATGGCCGAGCAATCCCGCCATGCGTTGTGCGATGGACAGGCCGAGCCCAAGTCCCTGCCCACCCGCGGCGCTGCCGCGACGGAATTCCTGGAAGATCAGCTGCTGCTCGCCAGGCGCGATACCCGGGCCGGTGTCCCAGACCTCCACGCGCAACTGGTTGCCGCGGCGACGCACACCGAGCAACACGCGGCCGTGTTCGGCATAGCGCAAGGCGTTCGCCAGGAAATTCTGCAGCACGCGGCGCAGCAACTGCGGATCGGAATGCACCCAGGCATGTGTGCGGACCACGTCCAGCCGCACGCCGCGGTCGAGCGCGATGGCGCGGAATTCGGCGGCCAGCGGATCGAGCACTTCGGCCAGCGGGAATGCTCGCGGTTGCGGATGCAGGCGACCGCCTTCGAGTCGCGCGATGTCCAGCAGTCCGGCCAGCAGGCCTTCGGTGGCGGACAGTGCGCCGTTGAGATGACGCGCGGTATCGAGGTCGGCGCCGCGTTCGGTCAGCGAATGGGCGAACAGCTGCGCCGCGTGCAGTGGCTGCATCAGGTCGTGGGTTACTGCGGTGAGGAAGCGGCTCTTCGCGTCATTTGCGGCCTGCGCATCGGCGGACGCGGCGGCGAGTGCGCGGGTGCGTTCCTCCACCCGCAGTTCCAGCGTTTCGTTGACGCGCTTGAGCGAATCTTCCGCCTGGCGGAACGCGGTGACGTCGGTGAAGGTGGCGACGAAGCCGCCCCCGGGCATCGGGTTGCCACGGATCTCGACGATGGTGCCGTCGGGAAAGCGCCGCTCCGACAAATGCCGCGTGCCGGCGCGCATGTGGGTGAGCCGGCGCTGCACGCGCTGCTCGGCTTCGCCGGGACCGAGCATGCCGGCGTCAATGTTGTAACGGGTCAGCTCGGCAACCGGACGGCCCACCTGCAGCAGCTCGGGCGGATAGTTGAACAGGCGCGCATACGGACTGTTCCATGCCACTAGACGCAACTCGGCGTCGACCACGCAGATGCCCTGGCTCATGTTCTCCAGCGCCGCTTCCAGCACGCGCTGGTTGAAGCG
>JBDTZX010000152.1:0-3191 GCA_040004895.1 Rhodanobacter sp.
CTCTCGTCTCCACTGACCAGAAGATGCCATGAATGCGACCCACGCAGTCAACGATTCCGCCCTCCCGTCCGACGTACTGGCCCAGCTGAAAGATGCCGGCCTGTCGCCGCAACGATTGCGCGAGGCGGAATTCTTTTGCCGCATCTTTTTTGCGCGCGTTGCCGACAGCGACGTCGATCTGCACACGGCGGCGCAATGGGCTGCACTGATCGATGGCCTGGTGGAATTCATGCAGCAGCGCCGCAAGGGGCATGCGGCGCTGCGTGTGGTCAACCCGGCGGACGCGCACGCTGGTCGCAGCCTTCTGCAAATCGTCACGGACGACATGCCGTTCCTGGTCGATACGGTGAGCATGATCGTTTCGGCGAAGTTGCAGATCCATGCGGTGATCCATCCGGTGGTGAAAGTGACGCGCGATGCCAGCGGCACGCTGCAGAGTCTGGGCGAGGATTCGGGCACATCCGAATCGGTGATGCACTTCGAGATCGACCGGGTCGCCGACGAAGCGGCGCAACTGCAGCTGAAAGCACAGATCGAAGCGGCGCTGGACGATGTACGTCTGTCGGTCATGGACTGGGCCGCGATGCGCGACAAGGCACTGGCGATTGCCGCCGATCTGCCGCAACGCCAGCTTCCGGCAGATGCTTTGTCGGCACATGAAGCCAGCGAGTTCATGCGCTGGATCGCCGACGACAACTTCACTTTCCTGGGCTACCGCGAATACGAGGTGGCCGATGCCGACGGTGAGCGGGTATTGCGATCCATCGACGGTTCCGGCCTGGGCATCCTGCAACGCCAGGATCGCTCGATGGCGCCGCGTTCGCTGCGTTCACTGGCGGCCAGCGATCTGCCGCACTCCGGCGCAACCGACACGATCATCCTGACCAAGACCAATGCGCGCTCGCACGTCCATCGCGCCGGCTACATGGATTACATCGGCGTGCTGAAGTTCGACGCCAGCGGCAGGGCTGTGGCGGAGCAGCGCTTCCTCGGCTTGTTCTCTTCCAATGCGTTCATGGCGCGTCCGCAGGACGTGCCGCTGGTACGCCACAAGGTCGAGGCGGTGCTGGCGCGTTCCGCGCTGAAGCGCGATTCGTACTCCGGCAAGTCGCTGCGCCACATCCTGGAAGCACTGCCGCGCGAAGAACTGTTCCAGAGCAGCGAGGACGAACTGTTCGCCACCGCTATGGGCGTTCTCGAACTGCGCCAGCGGGCGCGCACGCGGCTGTTCGTGCGTCGCGACCGTTACGGCCGCTTCTTTACCTGTCTGGTGTTCGTGCCACGCGACAGTTTCAACACTTCGGTGCGCGAGCGCATCGAAACGCTGCTGGCGGGGGCGCTGCACGCCGAGCAGAGCGATTCGTCGGTGCAGATGGGCGAGGCTGCGCTGGCCCGGTTGAGCATCGTGCTGCGGCCGAAGATCGGCGATCAACCGGTGTACGACTTGCCCGCGCTGGAGCGGAGTGTCGCCAGCATCGTGCGCAACTGGCATGACGAGGTGCGCGACGCCCTGATGCACGCGCGTGGCGATCATCAGGGCGTGGTGCTGGCCAACCGTTTTGCACGTGCGCTGCCCGCCGGCTACGTCGAGGATGTCAGTCCCGCCGTGGCCGCCGAAGATGTCCATCAGCTGTCGATGCTGGAGGGCGACAACGCCCTGCGCATGTCGTTTTATCACCCGCCCAGGGCGCCGGAGACGCTGCGATTCAAGGTCTATCGCAGCGGCGGCGACATCGCGTTGTCCGAAGTATTGCCGCAGCTGGAGAATCTCGGCCTGCGCGTGCTGACCGAGCATGTCTACGAGATTCCCTGCGATGGCGCGCAGCTGTCGATCCAGGATTTCGAAGTGCAGCCGGTGGGCGAACTGACCTTCAGCGTCGAGCAGGTCGGTGCATTGTTCGAAGATGCCTTCGAGCAGATCTGGCGCGGCAACGCCGAGAACGACGGCTTCAACCGGCTGATCCTCGGCGCCAAACTCAGCTGGCGCCAGGTCGCCATGTTGCGCGGTTACTGCAAGTACCAGCTGCAGGCCGGCGTGGCATTCTCGCAGTCGTACATGGAAGACACGCTCAACAGCTATCCGGCGATCGCCGGGCTGCTGGTCGAACTGTTCCTGGCCAAGTTCGATCCGCGTCGCGAGGATCTTTCGGCGGATGAACTCAAGGCGGCCGGCGCCACGCTGGTGACCGAAATGCGCACGCTGATTCCGCACAAAGTACAGGATGCGCACCCGGCACTGATCGATGGCCTCGGCGCCGCGCTTTCGCTTCCGCGCAGCGAGCAATGCAGCACCGTGCACGATGCCATCGGCGTGCTGCTGGAGAACGTCGCCAGCCTCGACGAGGACCGCATCTTGCGCAGTTTCATGGCGGTGATTCACGCCACCCTGCGCACCAGCTTCTTCCAGCGGTGGGATGGTGCGCATCGTCCCTACATCAGCTTCAAGCTCGATTCGCACGAAGTGCCCGAGTTGCCAAAACCGGTTCCCTACCGCGAGATCTGGGTCTGCGCGCCGCGTGTCGAGGGCATCCATCTGCGCTTCGGCTCGGTGGCCCGCGGCGGCCTGCGCTGGTCCGATCGTCGTGAGGACTTCCGCACCGAAGTGCTGGGCCTGGTGAAGGCGCAGATGGTGAAGAACACGGTGATCGTGCCGGTCGGATCCAAGGGCGGTTTCTTCGTCAAGAAAGCGCCGATCGGCGGCGACCGCGATGCACAACTGGCCGAAGGCATCGCTTGCTACCGCTTGTTCATCAACGGCCTGCTCGACATCACCGATAACCTGATCGAAGGCAAGGTGGTGAATCCGCACGATGTGGTGCGCCACGATGCGGATGATCCGTATCTGGTGGTTGCGGCCGACAAGGGCACTGCCACATTCTCCGATATCGCCAACGCGATCTCGATCGAGCACGATTACTGGCTCGGCGATGCGTTTGCATCCGGTGGTTCCAATGGCTACGACCACAAGGGCATGGGCATCACTGCCAAAGGCGCGTGGGAGTCGGTCAAACGGCATTTCCGTTCGCTCAACCTTGATTGCCAGAAGCAGGATTTCACCTGCGTCGGCATCGGCGACATGTCCGGGGACGTGTTCGGCAACGGCATGCTGCTGTCGCGGCACACCAGGCTGGTGGCAGCGTTCGACCATCGCCATATTTTCTTCGACCCGAGCCCGGACATCGAGAAATCCT